>CAZFEA010000064.1:2689-12429 GCA_964518085.1 uncultured Dehalococcoidia bacterium | reverse complement strand
ACCATTTTAGCTACAAGGTGAAAAGGGGTTTTCACACAGTCTGACGTGCCGCTACATGTACGCGCGGCGCGCCGCTACACGGGAATGAGAGTATTCGCCTGCGAAACAGCAATATCTATGATATCAAGCCGGCAATCCCCCAGTCATTAAAAAGGGACCCAAAATGGTTAAAAAATTGTAACATCGCACCGCCGGCACACTTGATGCCTATTGAAGCCGCCTTAGCGGTATGCTAGTGTGACTCTAGTTATTGAGTTATTGGGTTATTGGGTTATTGAGTCCCACCCCGAAACCGGGTCCGTGGCCCGGGAGAGCGTGGCTTGGCACAGGGAGGGGCGGAACTCAAGAACTCAAGAACTCAAGAACTCAAGAACTCAATAACTTGTTATCGGGGATTGAAATGGCTATCAAGACTCAACGCGACCTTCAAGATTTTCGTACCGTGGTCACCCTGAAGGACGGCTCTTCTCTGAGGCTGCGCGCCATCCGCCGGGACGACGAAGAAAAACTGATCGGCCTTTTTTACCGGCTCAGCCACCGGGCCGTTTACCTCAGGTTTCACCACGTGCTGCATAACCTGTCCCGGGAAGAGGCACAGCGATTTGCTGCCGTCGACTACGACAATACCTTCGCCATTGTGGCCACCGTCGGAGAAGGGGCGCAAGAAAAGATCGTCGGCGTCGGTCGCTACGCTCGTTTGCCGAAGCGTGACGTCGCCGAGGTCTCTTTTACTGTAGAAAACGGCTATCAGGGGCGGGGCATCGGCACTCATCTCATGGAGCGGCTGGCCGGCCTTGCCCACGAGAAGGGCATCAGGGCCTTTGAAGCCGAGGTGCTGGCCGAGAACGCCGAAATGATGAACGTGTTCCGTGATAGCGGGTTCACCGTCACCCGGCAGACCGAAGACGGTGTATACCTTGTCGGCCTGGCGATAACGCCCACCCGGGAGGGGGAGGAGGTCTCCGCCGAACGCGAGAAGCTGGCCACCATAGCATCGCTGATGCCCCTGCTGACGCCCCGTTCCATCGCGGTTATCGGCGCGTCGAGGCGGAGCGGCAGCATCGGTAACAAGGTCTTTCACAACCTGCTGGAGCAGGAATTCGCCGGGGTAGTCTATCCCGTAAATTCGCATGCCCTGGCGGTCGCCTCGGTGAAGGCCTATCCGACGATACTGGACATACCCGCCGAGGTCGACACGGCAGTGCTCATTGTGCCTGCCGCGCTGGTGCCGGGCATTGCCGATCAGTGCGGGCGAAAAGGCGTCAGGGGCCTGGTGGTCATCTCAGCCGGATTCGCCGAAAGCGGCCCTGAAGGTATCGAGCGGCAAAAGACGCTGATGGATATCGTGACCAGCTATGGCATGCGCCTGGTGGGACCCAACTGCATGGGCATCATAAACACCGCTCCCGACGTTAGCATGAACGGCACCTTTTCCTCCGTGTTCCCATCACCCGGCAAGATCGCCTTTGCCACCCAGAGCGGCGCACTGGAGCTGGCTATCCTGGAGTATGCCCGAACGCTGAATCTCGGGCTATCGACGGTAGTAAGCATCGGAAATATGGCCGACGTCTCCGGTGTCGACCTGCTCCAGTACTGGGAGGAAGACCCATCAACCAGGGTAATACTGCTCTATCTCGAGTCCTTCGGCGACCCGCGCAAGTTCGCCAGGGTGGCCCGGCGCGTAGCCATGACCAAGCCTATCATTGCCGTTAAGAGTGGACGCACCCCGGCGGGTTCGAGGGCGGCAGCCTCTCATACCGGGGCCATGGCCAGCACCGAGGTCGGCGTCGATGCCCTTTTTACCCAGGCGGGAATAATAAGAGTGGACACATTGGAAGCGCTTTTCGATGTCGCCAATTTACTTTCCCAGCAACCCATTCCCCGTGGAAACCGCGTGGCCATCCTGACCAACGGCGGCGGGCCGGGCATACTTACCGCCGACGCCTGCGCCAGCGAGGGGCTCGAACTTCCCCCCATTTCCGATGGCGCCAGGGAGGAGCTGCGGTCGTTTCTGCCCCCAGGCTCCAACCTGACCAATCCCGTAGACATGACAGCCGACGGCACTGCCGAGCAATATCTCAAGGCCCTCCGCCTGCTTGAAAGAGAAGACCAGTTTGACATCATAATCGTCATTTTTATTCCCCCGATCGCCACCTCACCGGAAGCCGTGGCGGCAGCCATTCGCGAGGTCGCCCCTCAGTTTCGCAACAAAGGCAAAATCGTGGTTGCCTCCTTTGTCGGCGGGCGGGGAGCGCCGCCCGGCCTTGGTTCGGAAAAAGAAGGATTCGTGCCCGCCTTCAACTTCCCCGAGGCCACCGCCAAAGCCCTGGCCAGCGCCTTCACCTATGGCCGCTGGCTCACCAGGCCCAGGGGCGCCGTCCCCGACCTGAAGGGAATTGACCGGGAAAGAGCTCGACAGGTCCTTAAAGCGGCTTCAGAACAACGCCCCGAAGGGACCGGCTGGATAAGTCCCCTGTCCGCCTTCGATCTCCTGAACTGCTACGGAATAAACACTCTGCCAGTCCGAGCAGCATCCACCCCGGACGAAGCCATACGCGCCGCCGAAGCCACCGGATATCCGGTGGCGGCCAAACTACTTTCAGCGACCATAGCCCACAAGACCGAGGTGCGGGGGGTCTTTCTCGATCTCCATACCGGGACCGAAGTGGAAAATGCCTTCCGTAAACTAGAGGAACGAATGGCCGAAATGAAGCGCCAGGCCGAGATGCAGGGGGTGATGATCCAACCAATGATGACCAGCGGCATCGAGGTAATCGCAGGCGTGACCCAGGACCCGGCGTTTGGTCCACTGATCATGTTCGGCCTCGGCGGCATCCAGGCCGAGCTGTTCAAAGATGTTACCTTCAAGATCCACCCGCTAACCAATATCGACGCCGGAGAGATGGTGCGCTCGGTCAAAGCATACCAGCTTCTCCAGGGCTGGCGCGGAGCCGCCCCTTCGGATATTGCCGCCATCGAGTACCTCCTGCTGAGAATATCGGCGATGGTAGAGGACCTGCCGCAAATAAGGGAACTTGATCTCAACCCGGTAAAGGTCTTCGAGAAAGGCAAAGGCTATGTGGTGGTGGATGCCCGGATCATGTTATCATGATGGGCCGCCGTTCAGCATGACAATCCTTCATGGGCAAAATACTCGTAGGCATCAGCGCCTGGACGGAACCGACCCTCATCCAAAGCGGACGGTTCTACCCCGACTGGGCCCGTTCCGCCGAGGCCAGGCTGAACTTCTATGCCAGCCAGTTTCCCATTGTCGAGGTCGACAGCACTTTTTTCGGCATGCCCTCTGAAAATACGGCCAGGCTGTGGACCACGCGTACCCCGGACGACTTTGTCTTCAACATCAAGGCCTTCAGGTTATTCACCAGCCATCCCACCCAACCCCGCGTCTTGCCCAAAGACATCCGCGAATCTCTGCCGCCCCAACTCAAGGAGAAAAAGACTCTCTATTACCGCGACCTGCCGCCGGAGATAGTTAACGAGATGTTTGGCCGTTTTGCCTCGGCGTTGCTCCCCCTGGACAGCGGGGGCAAGCTAGGGGTAATAGTGTTCCAATTTCCACCATGGTTTTTCCCGGGCAATGAACAGCAGGAACACATCGCCTTCTGCCAGGAGAAGCTGCCACAGTATCGCATCGCCGTGGAATTCCGCAGCGCCTCGTGGCTAAACGAAAAAAACATCGGGCGCACCTTCGATCTTCTCAGGCAGCGGGACCTGGCATATGTCTGCGTCGACGAACCCCAGGGATTCAAATCGAGTGTACCGCCGGTGGCCGAGGCGACATCCGACATCGGGATAGTCCGGTTCCACGGTCGCAATCGTGACACCTGGGAGGCGCCCACGACCAGCGCCGCCGACCGGTTCAACTACCTGTACAATGAGAATGAACTCAAGGAATGGGCGCCAAAGATAAAGGGACTGGCCTCAAAGACCGGGCAATTGCACGTGATCTTCAACAACTGTTACAGCGACAATGCCGTGGTCAACGCACGCCAGATGAGGCTGATGCTCGATTAGGGACAGAAGATAGAAGACAGAAGATAGAAGACAGTAGCCCAACCCTTCCCTGCCTCGCTTCCCATCTCTCGCCTCTCTCTTCCCGCTTCTCACTTCCCACTTCTGACCTCTATTCTTGACATCCCTTTTTTCCCTGTGCTATATTGCGGCTACCTGGGGCGAGATACCTGTGTGGTTATGGGAATCGCCAGTTGCATTCTGCACACAAGTCAATAGATAAACCGGGTTTTGAGGCAGTCTTCAAGGAAGGCGATAATGCGTTTAGAGCTAGCCGATTTCCCTGTTAACGATATCGCATTTGACCGTCATATGCGCTATGAAAGCGGCATCCTGCAGGTGGACAAGGCCGCCCTCATATCCATGCTCAGGCAGGACAGCCGGATAACCGGGGCTGAAGTTGAAATCGTCCGTCCGGGAGACCTGACCCGGGTGGTCGGTGTCCGCGACGTGGTCGAACCTCGGGCCAAAGTCAAAGGAGGGCCGGATTTCCCGGGGGCGCTGGGGCCGCTGCACACCGCCGGGGAAGGTCAGACCAACCGGCTGTCGGGCATGGCCGTGGTGACCTCGGCCAGGTACACTACGGATATCAGGACAGGCACCGGAGCGCCTTCGGCCAGCATACTGGACATGTGGGGACGGGGCGCCGAAATAACACCCTTCAGTTCGACGCACAACCTGGTGCTCCTCCTGGACTTGCAGCCGGGCCTGGCGGAATACGATGTCCATGTGGTCATCCAGACGGCTGAACTCCGCGTGGCGCAGGCGCTGGCCAAGACGACCTTCGGGCTGAAGCCGGAGAGGACCGAGATTTTCGAGCTTGGTTCCACGCCGGATTCCCTCCCAAGAGTGGTCTACTTGCTGGGTTTTCGCACCACCGCCTGGAACCCGCATCCGGGGATCACCCTGTATGGCCTGCCCATAAAGGAATCGCTGGCCACCTTGATCCACCCTAACGAGATACTGGATGGCGCGGTTATCACCGATACCCGCAAGGGCGCCGCCACGGCGCCCCGCACCTGGGAATGGCAGAACCAGCCAGTGATAACCGGCCTCTACAGGGCACACGGCAAACGCCTCAACTTTCTGGGCGTCATTTTCCAGCGCATCCATTTCCAGACCTACATGGGCAAGGAAGCCGGGGCGCTGGCGGCGGCCAAGTTCGCCAGGATGATGGGCGCCCAGGCGGCGATCATTACCAGGGAAAATGTATCCGGCAACATGCTGATCGATAGCGTACTGACCGTCCAGGCCTGTGAAAAAGCGGGCATCAAGACGGTGTTTGTCACCCCGGAATACGGAGGCAAAGGCGGCGACGAGCTCCCGCTGCTGTTTACCGTCTCCGAGATGGATGCCATCGCCAGCACCGGCAGCTTTGAACGGCGTTTGACCCTACCCGCGCCCGAAAAAGTCATCGGTCCGGGCGGTATTGACACTCTGCTCGATCTCGACCTGGCGCCCGGACGCCCGGTAGGGACCGCCCGCGAGGGGCTTTCCCCCGATGGCTGGGACGCCGTGGCCGGCGGGGTGGACTGGTGGGGCGGCAGCCGGATGACGTGCGAAGAGTACTGAGATAGAGATAGAGATAGGAGATAAAATACAGAAGACAGAAGAGGTGGGGCTACTGACTTCTGACTACTGACTACTGACTTCTGTATTCTTCTGTCTTCTCATAGGAGGAGGTCTTACCATGGCGAACTTTAATATCGTCCATTACCTGAACCAGTTCTTCGCCGGCGCCGGCGGGGAAGAAAAGGCCGACCTGCCGCCGGAAATACGCGACGGCCCGCTGGGGCCGGGGAGGGCCCTGGAACGATTTCTGCCCGCGGGCGGCCGGTTGACGGCCACTGTTTTCTGCGGCGACAACTACATCAGCGAAAAAAAGGAACAGGCGGTCGCCCGCATTGTTGAGATGGTCAGGCCTCACAACCCGCGGCTGCTGATCGCCGGGCCGGCTTTCGATGCCGGCCGCTACGGGGTCGCCTGCGCCGAGGTCTGCCAGGCCGCTTCCAGGGAACTGGGCATTCAGTGCATCAGCGCCATGTATCCCGAAAACCCGGGAGTTGACATCTACCGGGGCTACAAGAATTTGAACGTTTACGTGCTCCCCGGGGGAGAAAGCGCCTCCCGCATGCAGCAGGAACTTGAAGCCATCGGCACGTTTGCCGCGAAGCTGTTGAGCGGCCAGGAAATCGGCCCTGCCGCCAGGGAAGGATATCTGCCCAGGGGCATCAGGCCGGTGGTAATGGCGCAGAAGACCGGCGTTGAACGCGCCATCGATATGCTCCTGGCTAAGGTCGCGGGACAGCCCTTTGTCACCGAGTTGCCTCTGAGGGGCCTGCAACCGATAACCCCGGCGGCGCCGCTCGCCGATGTAAGACAGGCCACCATCGCCATGGCCAGCACCGCCGGGGTCGTCCCCTGGGGCAACCCCGATAGTTTTAAGCGGCTGCGGAATACTATGTGGCGCAAGTATTCCCTCACCGGCCTCGGCTCGCTGGACAAAGGGAAATGGGAGGCGGTCCACGGCGGCTACAGCCCTATTTTCGTCAACGAGAACCCCAACTTCGGGGCGCCCCTCGATACCATGGTGGCCATGGAGAAAGAGGGCCTCATCGGACATTTCCATCCCTATCTATACTCGACACCGGGCGTCCAGGCTTCGGTAAACATAATGCAGCAGATCGGCCGCGAGATGGCCGAGGACATGAAAGCAGCGGGGGTAAACGGGGTAGTGATGGTGGCCACCTGAGGGAGTTGCACGCGCAGCGGCGCTGCGATAGCCAGGGAAATCGAACAGGCGGGACTGCCCGTAGGTCTGATAACCGCCATGTACGGCTTGAGCCAGCAGTTGGGAGCGCCCAGGACCATAGTCGGAGTCAAGATCCCTCACCCCTGCGGCGACCCCACCCTGTCCAGGGAGCAGGACCAGCAACTGCGGCGAGAGCTGGTCATGACGGCTCTCAAGTCGATACAGGCCGCTGTAACCGAGCCCACGGTATACCGGCCTCAGGTTACCCTGGTGATGGGATAGGGGTGGTTTGATGCGCCTCGAGCTGGCTAGCTTTGCGGTGAACGATATGGCGTGGGGCAAGGCGACCGCCTACGGAAGCGGTGTCCTTTCCCTTGACAAGGGCGAACTGCTTTCGTGGGTGAAGCAAGACCCCAGAATCGCCACCGCGGACCTGGAAATAGTCCGTCCCGGAGACCGCGTCCGCCTGGTCGGTGTCCGAGATGCCGTCGAACCCCGGGTCAAGGCAAAAGGCCCGGGAGGCGTATTTCCGGGGATACTGGGCCCCCTGCATGGGGCCGGGGAGGGAATAACCAACCGTCTGTCCGGCATGGCGGTAGTCGCCTCTGCCCGCTATACCGCCAGCACCAGGAGCGGCGCCGGCGCCTCCACGGCCTCGACCCTGGACATGTGGGGGCTTGGCGCCGCCGTGACGCCTTTCGGGACCACCAGGAACCTGGTGCTGTTGCTGGAGATTGCGGATGGCCTGCCCGAGTTCGATGTCCATCTGGCCATTCAAAATGCCGAGCTGCGACTTGCCGAGCGCCTGGCCCGGACCACGCTGGGACTAAAGCCGGACCATTCCGAGATCTTCGAACTGCCGCCGGTTTCCTCCGAGTTGCCACGCGTGGCCTACATTCTCGGTTTTCCATCCACCCCATGGAACCCCCATCCCGGGGTCAGCCTTTATGGCCTTCCGGTCAAGGAGTCTCTACCTACCGTGTTGCACCCGAACGAACTATTTGATGGGGCGGTGACCCCCGACACCAGAAGGGGCAAGGCGCTCATCCCCCACACCTGGGAATGGCAAAACCAGCCGGTCGTCCTGGGCCTGTATCGAGAACACGGCAGGCGTCTAAATTTCCTGGGCGTGGTATTCCAGAGAATCCATTACCAGACCTACATGGGCAAGGAAATCGGCGCCATGCGTACCGCTCAACTGGCCAGGGCGATGGGCGCCCAGGCAGCCATCATCACCCGCCAGAATGTCTCCGGCAACATGCTAATGGACTCGGTGCTCACCGTCCAGGCCTGCGAGCGCGCCGGCATCAGGAGCATTTTTGTCACGCCTGAATACGGCGGGAAGAGCGGCGACGAGTTGCCCCTCCTTTTCACCGTTCCAGAAGCCGACGCCATTGTCAGCACCGGTGGCCTGGAAAGAAAAATTGAATTTGACGCCCCGGACAGGGTGCTCGGTCCCGGCGGCGTTACCACGTTGCTGGACCTGGACTGGACTTCAGGTGTCCAGTCACGGGGCGCCGGTGGCCGCTTTTCCCCCGAGGGTTGGGATGCGGTCATCGGGGGGATAGACTGGTGGGGAGGGGGACGAAGACGCTGTGAAGACTATTGATGCCATGAGGCCCCTTGAGCTAGCCAGCTTCCCCGTCGGCACGATCCAATTCGGCCCGAGGACCAGCTACGAAAACGGCAACCTGGTGCTGGACAGGGCCGGGCTTCTCGCTGAGATCAAACAAGACGGCCGAATAGCGGTCGCCGATATGCAACTGGCTTTGCCGGGTGACCATACCCGCATCGTCGGGGTCAGAGACGTGGTGGAACCAAGAACGAAGGCAGGCGAGTCCGGCTCCGACTTTCCCGGCATAATCGGGCCGATTCAGACCGCGGGCGAAGGCCGGACGAACCGGCTTTCGGGAACGGCCGTAGTGACTGCCGCCCGCTACCAGTCCGGCATGCGGACCGGGACCGGCGCCCCAACGGCTTCTGTTCTTGACATGTGGGGACCCGGCGCGGCCATAACCCCATTCGGTTCTACCAGGAACGTCGTCCTGCTCCTGGGGCTGGCCGGCGACCTTCCCGAATACGATGCCCATGACACCATCCAACGGGCCGAATTCCGCCTGGCGCAACGTCTCGCCGAGACTTCCCTCGAGGGGGAACCGGCCTCCACGGAAAAGTTTGAACTGGTCCCGGTATCCCCCGAATTGCCAAAAGTGGTTTATGTCCTGGGTTATGTTTCGACTCCCTGGAACCCCCACCCCGGGGTCGCCCTTTACGGACTGCCGGTCAGGGAATCGCTGCCCACCCTGCTGCACCCGAACGAGTTTCTTGACGGCGCGGTCACCCCAGACGCCAGGAGGGGCGAAGGCAGCTTCACCCGTACCTGGGACTGGCAGAACCATCCTGTGATTCTCGGGCTGTACCGGGAACACGGTAAGCGTCTCAATTTCCTAGGTGTGATCTTCCAGAGGGTGCATTTCCAGACCTACGGCGGCAAAGAGGTGGGCGCCCTGCGCACCGCGGAGCTGGCCAGAATGACCGGGGCGCAGGCTGCGATTGTTACCCGCATGGTGGTCTCCGGGAACATGCTGATTGATTCAACTCTGGCGGTTGCTGCCCTGGAAAAGGCCGGAATCAAGACCGTGTTCCTGACCCCGGAATACGGCGGCAAGGAAGGCGATGAACTGCCTCTCCTGTTTACCCTGCCCGAAGAAGATGCCATAACCAGCTCGGGTAGCTTCGAAAGGAAGCTGGAGTTGCCGGCGCCGTCACTGGTCCTCGGCCCTGGCGGCTCGGAAGTCCTCATGGACCTGGACCGGGCGTCCGGCAAGGGACCGCCATCGGCATACGGCGCCATGCAGCCAGATGGCTGGGATATAGTCACTGGCGGCATAGACTGGTGGGGCAGGGGAAAATTGAGCTGCGAGGAATACTGATGGAAGTAGTCAGTAGCGGCACG
>CAZFEA010000064.1:0-2589 GCA_964518085.1 uncultured Dehalococcoidia bacterium | reverse complement strand
TAGTCAGTAGTCAGTAAAAGGGGTAGAAGAAATGAAGAAACTTATGGGACCGATAGTTGCGTTAGGTCTCGTCCTGGGCATCTGGGCGGGCTGTGGTCAGACCTCAGCTACTCCAACGACGGCTCCGCCTCCACCGCCGGCGGTTACCGCAAAGCCAACACAGGCCCCGACCCTCGCCCCCACCCGGGCCCCGACGCGCCCGCCAACCCAGGCCGCCACCAGGCCTGCGGAAAAGCCCCGGACCAGGACTGCCGCCGACCTGGCCGCACTGCCCCTGGGACCGGAGCGCCAGCGCATCCTGGAGGAGGGGGCCAGGCAAGAGGGCGAGGTCATGGTCTATAGCTCGGCCACCGGCCTGGACAGCATCATCGATGATTTCATGAACAAGTATCCCTTCATCAAGGCCGACGTCTTCGTGACCCGCGTTCCGGCTCTCATCGAACGGGCCACCGCGGAAAGCAAGGCCGGCAGACTCGGCGGGGACATCGCCAATGGCCCACTCACGGTGTACACGCCGCTCCAGGACCTGGTAGTAAAATTCAATAGCCCCGGCGCCCAGTTCACCTCGGCGCCCAAAGCCGCTACCACCTATGTCGGGCTGGTTGTCTTCACCTATAGCACACGGCGGGTCAATCCCACCGAGGTCCCCACCAAAGTGGAGGACTTGCTCAATCCCCGGTGGAAAGGCAAGCTGGGCCTATTCGCCCCACCCAACACCTTTCCCGGTCTGTGGACCAACATGCTATTGGAGAACCTCGGCGAGGCCAAAGCCAGGGACTTCTTGACCAAACTTAGCGGCCAGGACCTGTTCTTCTACGACAGCCCCCAGATAGCCGAGAAAGCCCTCGGCGATGGCCAGATAGACCTGAACATGCAGGGGTCCACCAATGCCCGCCGCCGCGTAGGGGAAGGGCTGCCATTAAACTGGACAGCCCCCGAACCTTCCATGGGTTATGTCAATCTAATCACCCTGTTCAAAGACAGCAAGCATCCCCATGCCGCGCTGCTGCTCATCGATTACATCTTGAGTCCCGAGGCGCAGAACAAGATCTCCGGCATGGTCGGGTCCTTTACCACCAGGGAGATCGCCGCCGGGGAAATAGATGGCGTCAAGCTACCGAAAACCATCTGGCTGCAAACCCAGGAACGGGTAAAAAACATCCCCCAGGGAACGAAGATATTTGAACAACTGGTGATGAAAAAGTGATTACAGAGATTAGCCAAAGATTACGGAGATCATCTTTAAGAATCGCCCGCGATCAGTATTCATAATTGCTGTAATCTCCTGTAATCTCAGTAATCAATAAATCCCGTGAACTTCGTTTTCCTTTTTGTCGTGCTGGCGGTGCTTTACCTCACCGGCCTGCCTTTGCTCTTTCTCATTTATGGCTCGCTGGCCAAAGCCATCGGCAGCCTGGACCTCACCGGTAGCAACTTCGTCGCCGTCTATACCAACTGGCAAACGCTGGTCCCTTTCGGACGGTCGCTGCTCTTTGCCGTTGGCAGCGCTTTCGTTTCGCTGGTCATGGGCGGCGCCGCGGCCTGGCTGACCCAGAAAACGGATGCGCCCTTGAAGTCGGCGGCGACAGCCATAAGCATTATCTCCGTCGCCATCCCCGGACTGTTTCTGGCGATGTCCTGGGTGGTCCTGGCGGCGCCGCGCGCCGGCCTGATCAACGTCTGGCTGGCGCAGACCTTCAACCTGCCAGACGACCTCATCAAGATATACTCCCTGCCCGGAATGATCTGGGTTGAAGGCCTGGCCGGAGCGCCTTTTACCTATCTGCTGCTGGCGCCGATACTGCGGTCCATGGACCGCTCCCTGGAAGAAGCCGCTTCGGTCAGCGGCTCCGGCGCATGGAGTAGAATCGTGCGGATCAGCTTGCCCCTGGCCGTGCCGGCGATTTTCTCGATACTTATCCTCCGCCTGGTACGCGGCTTTGAGGCTTTCGATGTTCCCGCCATATTAGGGCTGCCCAAAGGTATCGATGTCCTCAGCACCAAGATATATACCATCGTCAACATGAGCCAGTCCTATGGAGTGGCCAACGCCTATGCCCTGGGACTGATTGTCCTCGCCGTCGCCGGCATTTACAGCTATCAGCGCCTGATCCGCCAGGGCTATAAGTATGCCACTGTAACCGGGAAGGGATACCAGGCGGCCCAAACAAAGCTGGGGCCGTACAAACTACTCGGGGCGGGATTTCTGGTTTTCTATGTGCTGGTGGTGGCCGCAGTGCCTTTGAGCGTCCTCCTCTGGAACTCCATCATCCCTTCCAGCATGTTGCCTTCAGGCGAAGCGATATCTCAGCTCACCCTGCAGAACTTCCGCCTCCTGTTCAACATGCCCCGGGTGCTTCTGGCTTTTCGCAACACCTTTATCATCGGCCTGGTCGCCAGCGCCGGCTGTGTTGCACTGGCTCTGATGGCGTCATGGATTCTGGTGCGAACCAGGATCAAAGGAAGATGGCTGCTGGATGTGTTCAGTTTCGTCCCGTTGACCATACCGGGCATCACCCTGGGGGTAGCCTTGATCTGGATATACCTGACCCTGCCTCTGCCGGTTTACGGGACCATCTGGATCCTGGT
>CAZFEA010000063.1:0-12451 GCA_964518085.1 uncultured Dehalococcoidia bacterium | reverse complement strand
TCCGGCGGGACGGCAAACCCCTGGTCTGGGACCTCCAGCAGGGCAAGGCCCAGGCATTCGATGACCCGGTCCGGCAATATGCGCTCGAAGGTAAATATACCGTCGATGGCGTTGAAGTCACTCCCGCTCTGGAGGTGCTTAAGGAACACCTCAAAAAGTACACCCCTGAGTATGCCTCAGGCATAACCACTGTTCCCGCCGATACCATCCGGAGGCTGACCGCAGAGTTTGGGCGGGCGGCCAGCATCGGTTCGGTGATCGAGATTGACGGGAAGAGCTATCCCCTCAGGCCGGTCGCCGCTAACATCTACCGGGGGACCGGCGCACACGAGCACGGGGTGGCGGTGGCGCTGTCATTGCAGACACTGAACATGCTGGTTGGCGCTTTTTACGCTGTCGGGGGGCATCGTGGTCTCAACCTTATTGGTCCCAACTGGAGCTGGCAACCCGGGCAATACGACGGGCTGGTAGTGCCTCCGGGCAAACTGACACACTTCGGCAAGACCTATTACGGTTTCAAGGTCAAGCCTTCGGAGGTGGCTAACCTGCGAGACCTGTACCCCATCGCAACCGGTGTCTCGCCCAACTACCTGAAATCGATTCTGGACCCGGCCAAGCATGGTCTGCCCTACGAGCCCGAGGTGTTGCTGGTATCCAAGCGGAACCTGTTCCTGGGAGGGGTGAAGAAGGAGGTCACGGCCCAGGCCCTGAAGAAATTCAAATTCATTGCTTTCTTTGGCGCCCAGCTAGATGAAGTAGCCGAGTTTGCCGACATAGCCCTGCCCGACGTTCACTGGTTGGAGAAGCACCAGGTCTTTCCTCACACTTATATCTGGAGCAACAATGCCCAGACCGGTCACTGGGTCTGGGGGCTCAGGCAGCCGGTGGCCGAGCCGGTGGGTGAGGCTCGCGACTGGATCGAGGTCCTCGAGGATATCGCCGACAGAATGGGTTTTCTGGGCAAGCTATACGAGCTTTACAATAACGAATACGGGCTCACCGGCCAGTATCGCCTGGACCCGCCTCGCAAGTACACCAAGGAAGAGTTCTTCAATCTGCGAATTAAGAACGAGCTAGGCGAGGACAAGGACCTGAAATGGCTGCGCGACCACGGATATTACACCAGGAAGAGACTTCCTGAAGAGGACTTCCCGCTGGACCGGTTGAGCGCCCGTTTCCCTATCTACTATGAAAACATCAAGCAAGCAGGGGAGATGGTGCGGGAGGTAACCGGCAAGATGGGGATCGAGTGGGACACAGAAGATTACACGCCGCTCCCCGTCTGGCGGCCGTGCCACGCCTTCAAGCAAAACAATGAATATGATTTGTTCGCCATCAACTTCCGTGTGGCCACCCACACCCAGACTTTCAGCGCCCAAAATCCCTGGCTGCATGAAGTGGCGCGGCTTAATCCCTACGCTATGAAGGTGATCATGAACACCCAGGCCGCCCGCAAGCGGGGCATCTCTGACGGGGACAGGGTGTGGGTGCAGTCTGAGTCCGGCAAGATGGTCCGGCAGGTGAAGGTAACCGAATGCATCCATCCCGAAGTGGTCGCTATTTCGAGTCACTTTGGCGGCTGGGCCAAGACAAAACCTGTAGCCGCTCGTCTCGGAGACAATTTTAACTGCCTGTTGCCCTTTGGCCAGAAGCACCAGGACCCGGTGTCAGCCGGCCTGGACGCTTGCGTCAAAGTCAAAATTAGCAAGATTTGAAACTGCAGGGAAGCGAGAGTGAAACCATGCGGATGAATTATCATCTGGTTCTGGTCTTATGCCTGGCGGCGGCCTGGGTCATTTCAGCTTGCGCCCAGCCTGGCGCGCCTGCTGCCATAAAAAGTCCGGCCGGTACCGCCGCGCCCAGATCGGGTTGGGAGCAGGAATGGGCGGATACCCTTGCCAGGGCCAAAGTCGAAGGCGCTGTGGCCATCTCGACAACCTGGAAGCCGGAAATGACGCGGGCGGTAGGTAAGGCTTTCTCCGACAAGTACGGCATCAATGTCGAGTTTTCCCTTGCCGGTCGTGGTGCGGAGCAGGTGGCCAGGGTTCAGGCGCAGCAAAGGGCCGGGCTCTTCGTCGTCGATTTCTTTGGCGGCGGGTCTACCACTGCCTTGAACCTGTTGAAGCCGGAGGGACTTCTCGGCCCCATGGAACCGATGTTGGTCCTGCCCGAGATAAAGGACCCGAAGGCGTGGCTGGGTGGTGATCTGCCTTTCCTGGACAAGGAAAAACAATTTATGGGGCTCCTGGCCCAGAAGCAAATTCATATTATTTACAATACGGACCTGATAAAAAAGGGTGAGCTGGCCGGATACAGGGACCTGTTGAAACCCCAGTACAGGGGCAAAATCACCATGAACGATCCCAGCACCAGCGGGGCGGGCGCTTCGATGATGACCCATCTGGCCTTTTCAATATGGAACGTGGAAGAGGCCAAGGACTATCTGAGACAGTTGATCAAGGAGCAACGAATAGTCATTCAAAGGGATAACCGGCTGGCGGTCGAGACGGTAGCCCGGGGCAAATTCGCCATCGGACTGGGGTCTGACCAGCAGAACCTCTCCGATTTTTTGAGCATGGGCGCGCCCCTGGACGGAGTCCCCCTTAAAGAGGGCTATTCTGTTTCGGCAGGTTCTGGAGGACTGGCGATACCGACCAGGTTGGCCCATCCCAATGCAGCGAAGATTTTCATCAACTGGATAATGACCAAAGAGGGACTTCAGGCCTTCTCGCAGGGGGCAGGCACCATGAGCATGAGGAATGACGTGGCCGTCCAGGGAATAAACCCCCTGTTTATCTTCCAGCCCGGAGAGAAGCTTTTCATGCAGACCGAAGAGAAGGCCTTGCAGATGGGACAAATGGTTACAATCTCAAAACAGATTGTCGACGAACTGGTGAAATAGGAGTTTGAGCAGTGCCTTACCAAGATCTGAGGGAATTTCTGGCCAGGATGGAACAGGAAGGGGAGGTAAGCCACATAAATGTGGAAGTGGACCTGCAGTATGAGGTCGGCGCCATTTGCAGCCGCAATTACGACCTCGGGGGATTGGACAAGAGCAAGGTCCTCGTGTTTGATAAGCCCAAGGGATATGACATCCCCCTGGTGGTCAACGTTATCGGGACGCGGAAACGGTATGCCATGGCTATCGACACCACGCCCGACAAGTTCACCGACGAGTGGATCAAACGGACCAAAAACCCTCTAAAGCCTGTGATTGTTGAACACGGGCCGTGCAAAGAGAATATCCACCTGGGCGATGATGTAGACCTGTACGAGTTGCCCATTCCTACCTGGAATGACAAAGACGGCGGACCCTATATTACGCTGCCTCATCACATTAGCCGTGACCCGGAGACCGGCAAGGGCAACATGGGCATATATCGCTCCCAGGTACATGACAAAAAGACCCTGGGCATCTGGGCCGAGCCATTCCGGCATATCAATATCCAGTGGCGGAAGGCGCTGAGCAAGGGAAAGAATTTTCCGGTAGCCATCGCTATCGGAGTCGAGCCCACCATTACCATCTGCGCCAATGCCAACTGTCCCTTCGGAGTTGATGAACTGGAGGTGGCCGGCGGCCTCCGCGGCCAGCCGGTGGAAATGGTGAAATGCGAGACCGTCCCTCTGGAAGCGCCCGCATCCGCCGAATGGGTCCTCGAGGGAGAAGTCAGGCCAAACGAGCGCCGGCTGGAGGGTCCTTTTGGCGAGGGGGGAGGCTACTACGGCGAACAGGCCGAGCTTGAGTATGTCAATATCACCGCGATTACTCACCGCAACAATCCGGTCCACCAGGCGGCCTACCTGCGCCGGCCGCCCAGCGAGGTACTATCCCTCAAGATTTGCTGGGAGGCGGAGGCAGCCAGGCAGTTCCCACTGCCGGGCCTGTTGAAGCTCAACTTCCCCGAAGGCGGTTGCACCGGGGCCATCGCCATCGCCTCGATCAAGAAGCAATTTGACGGCCAGGGCAAGATGGCGGGCATGGGCCTGCTGGGTACCCAGGCAGGGCGCGTGGTAAAGGTGGCCATTATTGTCGATGAGGATATAGACCCCTTCAATTTGACCGACGTCCTGTGGGCCATATCCACCAGGTTCCAGCCGGACCGTGACCTGGAGATCATCAGGGATGTCAGCTCCTGGGCGCTGGACCCCTCGATTCCCCTGGAGTCCCGGATGAAGGCTACCCACCTTACTTCCAAGATGATTATCGACGCCACCCGGCCCATCAAGGAGCCTTTTGCCGAAGTGATTTCCCCGCACAAGGATATGATTGCCAAAGTCACCAGGGAATGGTCAAAATACGGGATAACATACTGAGGTTTGTTTGCCGTCCCCTCTCCCTTGAGGGGAGAGGGTCAGAGCCCGTCTCTAACTTTCCCTCTCCCTCGATGGGAGAGGGCCAGGGTGAGGGTGAAAACCGTATTGCAACGCAACTATGAGAAAAATAGCGCTGGAGGTCAACAGGACGCACTATGAACTGGAAGTCCAGGAAACTGCTACGCTGGCTGAAGTGCTCCGGGAAGACCTGGGTCTCACCGGGACCAAGATCATGTGCAACCAGGGGGAATGCGGCGCCTGTACGGTGCTCATCGATGGGAAGTCAAAACTATCGTGCATGACGCTGGCTATCGATACCGAAGGCATGAACATCTTGACCATAGAGGGGTTGGCTGACCCCGATACCGGCGCCCTCCATCCGATTCAGCAGGCCTTTGTTGAAAAAAGCGGCATGCAGTGCGGAGTTTGCACTCCGGGAATGATTCTGGCCGCCAAAGCCCTGCTGGATGAAAACCCTCACCCGGATGAGGACGAAGTCCGTCGTGGCCTTGCCGGGAACCTGTGCCGCTGCGGCAACTATCGAAGGATAACCGAGTGCGTGCTGTCCGCAGCCGAGGTAATGGCCGGGGGAAACAATTGACCGGCGGGTTCTCAGTGCTGGGCCAACGGGTGGTGCGTAAGGACGCCATCGAAAAAGTGAAGGGGGAAGCCCGGTTTGTCGCTGATATTCAGCTTCCCGGGATGCTCCATGCCAGATTCCTGAGAAGCCCTCATGCCCATGCCAGGATCAAAAGAATCGATACGTCTCGGGCGCTCGCCATGCCCGGGGTAAAGTGCATCCTGACTTTTGGCAACGTCCCCAGGGTGCACCCGGTTAAGAAGCTCGAATTTCTCCTGGATGAGACCGTCCACCATCCCGGAGAAGAGGTGGCGGCGGTGGCGGCCTTGACCACAAAGATAGCCGATGAGGCGGTGCGCCTGATCGAAGTGGCATATGAAGTGCTGCCGGCCATAGCCGATTTTGAGGAAGCGCTGAGACCGGAAGCGCCGCTGGCCCACCAGGACTACGGGACTAATATCTTTCACGGGACGGACCAGGTCAGAATTCCAAGGATCAGCGACGATGGCTGGCTGAGGTTGGAAGTAGGTGACGTCGACAAGGGGTTCGCCGAGGCTGATTACATCCTGGAGACCACCGGCATTACACCGGTGCAATACAACTGCTCCCCTATGCCGAGGGCGGTCGTTTGCCAGTGGACAGGCGATAAGCTGACCTGCTGGGCAGATACTCAATTGCCGCTGTGGGCCTGGCAGGACCTTTATCGCAGCCTGGGTGTCCCGGCTTCGAAGGTTAGACTTATCTCGAACCAGTCTGTCGGCGGATACGGAGGAAAGAAGCCGGAAAAGACGGCGCTACTGGTGGCGATTATGGCCGCAAGAACGGGACGGCCGGTCAAGGCGGTATTTACCAGGGCCGAAGACTTCATCGGGACGCATCATCGCATCAATTACAGGAATTACAACAAGATAGGAGTGAAAAAGGATGGCGCCATAACCGCCATGCACAGCCGTATCCTGGCCAACTGGGGAAGCGATACCACCGAACCTTACGTCTGCCAGTCGGCGGCGATCCTCAACACCTGTACCATGCTATATGACCTGAAGAACTCCCGCGCCGAGACCTGCGGCGTCATGACCAACACCCTGGGTTACGGCGCCATGAACGGCTTTGGCGATCCCGAGGCCATATATGCCGTGGAAGGCCTCATCGACGAGGCAGCCGAGAGAATCGGCATGGACCCGGTCGAGTTCCGCCGCAGGAACTGTACCCGTTACGGCGGCAAGGCCTTGACCGGCGAGCAGGTGATCACCGGTCCTCTGGAGTGGGGAATACTGGGTACTGACATGGACAGCCTGCCTGAACTGGTCCAAAAGTGCGCCCAATCTGCGGGCTGGGAGGAAAAATGGAGGGGCTGGAAGACACCGGTAGCCGTCAACGGCTGCCGCAGGAAAGGCATCGGCATTGCCATCGGGATGCACCATACCCGCTTCTGGCCATGCTCGGCGGTGGTAAAAATGAACCAGGATGGAACCGCCAACGTCCTGTCCGGGGCGGTCGAGATGGGCCAGGGTTATGCCACCGCCATCGCCCAGGTAGTGGCCGAGACGCTGGGAATCAGGTACGAGGATGTGACCCCGACACTGTCGGACACCGGGGCCACCCCGGCAGCCAGGGGTAACGTAGCCAGCACCGGGGTATCCAGCGCGGTAAACGCCGCCAGGCTCGCCGCCGAAGAGGTGAAGCGCCAGTTTTTCCAGATGGCCGCCTCCAGATTGCGCCTGCCGGCAGATAACCTGGAGGCCCGCGAGGGCGTGGTCCGGGTCAAGGGAACGGATAAACAGGTCCCGATTGCGGACCTTTGCTCCTCGGGGTTCCAGATCATTGCCAGCGCCAGCAACCCGCCTCAGGACTCGGTGAGGGACAAGGAAACCGGGCGTGTCATATACTCTTTTGCCGCCGCGGTTACCATCGCTGAAGTTGATGTGGATACCGAGACCGGCAACGTAGAGGTGACCCGAATAACCACCGGCCACGATTGCGGCCGCGCCATTAATCCCACCATAATTGAGAATCAAATTGATCTCGGCCTGACCATGGCGCAGGGGTGGGCGCGTTCGGAGAATCTGATCGTTGACCGCCGCAGCGGGGTGATTGTCAACCCCAACCTGGTGGACTATAAGCTTTTGACTTTTATCGATGTTCCCAGAAGCGCCCAAATTCAAAAAATCGTCTTGGAAAAACCGTGCGCCTGGGGGCCATATGGGGCCAAGGGATTCAGCGAAACAGCTTTCATCGCCCTGTCGCCGGCCATCGCCAATGCCTTCTACAATGCCACCGGCGTAAGAATGCGCAACGGGCAATTTGACTCGAAGAATGTGCTCAGGGAACTGAGAAAAGACTGCTGAAGGGATTCACCGGCTTGATTATTAGACCTGTCGATTCCGAAGAAATCGAACAGTCTCTTCGCTGGCTGAGCCAGCATTGGGACCGACCGATGGCCCCTGAATATTACCACGCCCGGTCCATCGATGAGGCTGTAGCCTTGCTGGACCGCCATAAGAACGGGGCCAGGATAATAGCCGGCGGGCTCGACCTGCTGGGGTTAATGAAGAACCGGGTGCTTTTTCCCGGAGTGCTGGTAAACATAAAACGGATTCCGGGCCTGGACCGGATATCCTGGAACAACGGCGGCCTGGCGATGGGAGCGCTGACCCAGATCAACGACCTGGAAAGGTCCGGCCTTATCAGAACAAGATTTCCCCTGCTGTTTGAAGCCGCGGGTTCTATCGGCTCGCCCCAGGTGAGGAACATGGCAACCATCGCCGGAAACCTGTGCCAGGAGGTCAGGTGCTGGTATTTGAGGCGACCCCCGGAGACGGGCAACGCTTTTGATTGCCGCCGGAAAACCGGGCGCGGCGGCTGTTACGCGGTAAGTGGGGAGAACGAGCACCATGCCATTATCGGCGGTGGAGATTGCTATGCCGTCTGCCCGTCAGATATGGCCACCGCGCTGCTGGCGCTGGACGCCCAGGTCCACACCGTCGGCGCCAGCGGAGGCCGGGTGTTACCCCTGGAGGGGTTCCATACCGCCCTGGGCAACATACTCGAACCGGCGGAAATAATCACCAGCATCCGGTTGCCTGACAGCACGTGCGGGGCCAGACAGAGATTCTTGAAATTCAGCACCAGGAACGCCATCGACTTTGCCATGGTGAGTGTGGCCGTCGTGCTGTGGTTGCAGGATGATTTTATCCGTGGAGCCAGGATTGTACTCGGTGGGGTAGCCCCGTGGCCCTACCGGTCCCGAAATGCGGAGAAGGCCCTGATCGGAAGACGGCTGACCGAGAGCACGGCTGCTGAAGCCGGCAGGGCGGCCCTGGTGCGGGCCATGCCGCTGAGCAACAATGGATACAAGGCCCAACTGGTGGAAACCCTGGTCAAAAGGGCCGTAATGGAGGCGCCAAATGAATAAGTTCCTTTTCGCGGTCGCGGCACTGGCAATTCTTGTTTTGGGCATTCCTCCCGGTGGATGTAGCAGCGCCCGGGTTGCCGAACCGGCCGCCGGCGCCCCGGTCACGGTGACGCCGGCTCCTCTCAGCGCCTGGGATGAACTGGTCAAGGCGGCTCAACGCGAAGGAAGGTTGAGCATTTACGGCACCGAAATGGGCCCGGTAGTAGTCGCTCTCCGGGATACTTTTGCCAGGAAATTCGACATCTCCGTTGAAGCCGTCAGCGGCCGGCCGCCCGAGGTGGTTGCCAAGATAACCGCCGAGAGACGCGCCGGAATATATAACGCCGATGTCGGCCATCTTGGCGAGACGACCCAGATCATCGATATCAAACCTCTGGGCATCACCGTCCCCCTGAGCAATCAACTCATTCTCCCGGAAGTAACCGACCCCGCTAAATGGGTCAGGAACCAGGTGCCTTTTGTTGACGAGGAAAAACACGTCCTGGTGTTCATGGCTATGGCTACGCCGGGGATAATGGTAAACACCGACATCGTCGCTGATGGAGAAATCGCCTCGTTCGTGGACTTGATGAACCCGAAGTGGAAGGGGAAGATCGTTCTTTCCGATCCCCGGGTCTCCGGTCCTGCCCCCAACCAGTTGGCCAACATGATCAAGATATTTGGCCGGGAACGGGCGACCGAGTTATTCAAACAGTTGGCCGCTCAACAGCCTATGATCACCCGTGACCAGCGCCAGTTGGTGGAATGGGTGGCCCGCGGCAGGTACCCGGTTGGTTACGGCCTCAGTCCGACTGTCTACTGGGAGTTCAAGGCGGCCGGGGCGCCGGTGAAGGCCCTCATTCTCAAAGAGCCTACATATATCACCGGGGGGCCGGGCAATATCGCCGTTTTTGACCGGAACCCCAATCCCAAGGTCACCCAGCTTTACATCAACTGGCTACTGACCAGAGAAGGATCGACAATCTGGTCTAAAGCCACCGGCTGGCCCTCAGGCCGGGTGGATGTCACCAAGGAAGGCTTTGACCCTGCCTTTTTGCCGCGTGGGGATGAGAGCGTTCCCGATCTGAATACCCTGGACCTTCGCGCTGAAGTACGACGTATCGCCTCCGAGATATTCAAGTAATCAGGCGAAGCAAGAATGCCTTACGCCAGTCTCAGGGAATTCATCGACGCCGTGGAGCGGGAAGGAGAACTCAGCCGGGTCAAGGTGGAGGTCGATCTTGACTATGAGCTGGGGGCGGTCTGCAGCCGGAACTACGATATCGGCGGCGTCGAGAACAGCAAAGCCCTGATTTTCGAGCGTCCCAGGGGTTACCACACGCCGCTGGTGGTCAATCTCCTCGGCACCAGCAAACGTTACTCCATGGCCATTGACACCACGCCGGACAAGTTCAACCGCCAGTGGCTGGAGCGGACGGCGAAGCCAATCCCACCGGTAATCGTGGACCATGGTCCATGCAAGGAGAACATCCACAAGGGGTGTGAAGTAGACCTGCGCGAGCTGCCGGTCCCTATCTGGAATGAAAAAGACGGCGGGCCTTACATCACCCTGCCTCACTACATCAGCAAGGACCCGGAAACGGGCACAAGGAATGTGGCAATCTACCGGACGCAGCTACATGACAGGAACATCGTGGGCATCATGGCCGCGGTCAGGACGCACATCAACATGCAATGGCGGAAAAGCCATGCCAGGGGAGAAAGTTTTCCCGTGGCCATCGCCATCGGTGTTGACCCGACCGTAACCCTTACGGCGCATGCCCCCTTTCCTTTTGGCGTGGACGAACTGGCGATGGCCGGCGGTCTCAGGGGCCGGCCGGTGGAGCTGGTGCGCTGCGAGACGGTCCCGCTCGAAGTCCCCGCCACCGCCGAGTGGGTGCTGGAGGGAGAAGTGAGGCCCAACGCACTCAGAAAGGAAGGCCCCTTTGGCGAGGCCTGCGGGTATTATGGCGAAGAAGGTAATTATGAGTTCGTCGAGGTAAAGGCCATCACCCACCGCAATAATCCCATCCACCAGGCGGCCTACATACGCAAGCCGCCCAGCGAAGTACTGACTGTCAAACGCTGCTGGGAAGCCGAGGTAATCCGGCAGTGCCCAATGCCCGGGCTGGTCAACATCAGTCTTCCTGAAGGAGGTTGCGCCGCCACGGTGGCCGTCGCTTCTGTCAAGAAGACGTTCGACGGACAGGGAAAGATGATGGGCATGGGGATACTGGGGACCCAGGCGGGGCGCTGCACCAAAGTGGTTATCGTGGTCGACGAGGATATCGATCCTTCAAACCTGACTGACGTGCTCTGGGCCATATCTACCCGGTGTCAACCGGAGCGCGATGTCGAGGTCATAAAAGGGGTCACTGGTTGGGGGCTGGACCCTTCGATGCGACCTCATGACCAGCAGGCAGGGACCAACCTGGTGTCCAAAATGGTCATCGACGCCACCCGGCCCATCAAAGAGCCTTTCGCCGAGGTGATTTCCCCGCACAAGCAAATGATGGCCAAAGTCACCAGGGAATGGTCAAAATACGGACTAACTTACTGAGGCTGATTAGTCCCTCAGTTTTCCCATCAAGACTGCCACGTCCGACACGTTTTCCAGTTTCCGTATCGAAGTTAACGCATCTTCGATCTGCCCGGTGGATAAAGTATACGCGGCATTGTGTCTGAACTTGTCGTCCAGGAAAGCGTCCTTGGCCCCTTCACCTGCAAAGGCCGGTCTTCTTGATTCCGAGACCCCGGCAGTTTCCCCGGCATAAACCTTGCCCCGGGCCGAAACGACGATTCGGGCTATTGACCCGGCAGCAGGTCTCGATGCCGGTTTAGCGTGATCAGGGTGTACGCCCACCCGTATTCTGCGGACGAGAGCCTCAACTTCAAAGCTGGTCATACTGGCGGGACTCTGCCACTCGATTCCCCTGGGTATTCCCAAAGCTGCCATGGCGATGTTATAAGCCACGCTAAACTGGGCCTGTACCTCGTTGGTTATCTGCCGGTTGCGCCACAAAGGCATTGCAGCGTGAGAATCCATCAGCACTTCCACATCTTCTATTTCCCCGGGCGCCAGTCTGTTTTCTTCCATAATCGATAAAAACAGGTCCAGAGGGATCACTCCGCAACAGGGGAAGCGCTTATACTTCACGCCTGTGATACGCCAGTCCTGTCCCAAATTATTTACCACCACCTCCGGGTCCCATCCATCTGACCCTGAAAACCTCCAAAAACTGTAACTACCATCCAGAACTCCGGTATCCCCGGTATAGCCGGCCTCGGCCAGCAGCGCCGCGGTTGCGCCGCCCTGGGCCACCCATCCCGCCGAAGCCCATTTTATCATTGCATCCGTTCCCGAATGGTTTCTCTGCGAGCTGGCTTGCATCGGAGCATTGTAGCCGGCAATGCCAAGGCAATTCGCCATCTTCTCCGAATCCAGGCCGAGCATCTTGCCGGCGACGGCGGCGCTGCCAAAGGCATTGACGCTATAGCCATGTATTGGCGCGCGCGCCAATACGGGCTGCGAGGTTTTCTGTGACTCCGCGTTGCCATCAAAATGGCATATCCCCGAGGCAACCCTGGAACTGATTTCGTGCCCCAATACGGTGGCCAGTATGAGTTGCCTTCCCGAAGCCGATGCGCCCTCAGCCAGAGCTAAGGCCGGTGGCAGCACAAATGGCGTGACGTGAGTGGCAGGCCTTAACACGCAATCGTAGTCGAGAGCGCTGATTAGCTCCCCGTTGGCGAAAGCGGCATTGGTGGGGGACACTTTTTGCGGCACACCAATAATCGACGATTGGGCTGGTCCGCCCAGTCTTCTCGCCAGCTCCACGGATAGCTTCCCTTTTTGTATTCCCATCCCGGCCAGGGCGCAGCCGATCGAATCCAAAATAACCCTTTTGGCTTCGGTGACCGCACTCAGAGGCAGGTCCTCGTAGCTGGTCTGGACAACGAAATCGGCAAGGCGCCGCGTAACGCTGGTTACCACTACTCGCTCCGAAAATGTCGCCATCTCCCCCTTTGAAAAAGGGGGACTAAGGGGGATTTAAAAAACAGGCAAAATCCCCCTGTATCCCCCTTTTGCGAAAGGGGGAGGTAAACCGGGTCTCCTCGCGTTGATAGGCCATTTTCATCCTTCATGGTGCCCGCCGCAAGCG
>CAZFEA010000062.1:7181-12518 GCA_964518085.1 uncultured Dehalococcoidia bacterium | reverse complement strand
ACTTCTGTTCGCTCCAAGACTCGGGCGAACACCAACATTGGCAGTGCCAGTGCCACGATGTATACGGCAGCTTCCAGGGCGAGCCCGAACTCGGCTGAGAACACCCCTGCTTTTTCACCCCATGCCCTCAGTCCACCGAGAACGAGCGGAATGAGGATTATCGCTGGCAGCAAGCGGCGCACCATCATACCTCCGCCTCCAGCGCTGGTGAACATGGCTGTCATGCCGCAGTCTGACCGGGCGAAAACGATGCCGAGAGAAAGGGCCAGGAATCCAAAAACAGTAGGGATCGCCATCCCCGTGTAGGCAGCTATGCCATAAAATGGCAGCGACCCATATACGTATCCTATCGATGCCAGTAAGGCGATAAACCCTGTGGCCAGGCCAAGGATTTGTGTGGCCCACACCATCCAAAGGCGTTTTCCTCCTGAGAGGACCAGGGCCAGACCCGCCATGGTGAAAGCGATGGCCGTCTGCGGGGACGGACGTCCCGGGTAGTTTGCCCCGGACCAAATGTCTTCAAATAGCAATTCGTCAATGCGTAAATCTGCGCCCAGCAAGTACTGCGCCCCGGTCGCTGCTCCCAGGCCGGCAACGGCGACTGCCAGGACCCTGGCTGTCCACACGCGCTGCTGTTTGCCGGCAGCGATATTCCAAAGAAAAAGCGAGGCGCCCGAGAGAAGCAGTCCGAGAGAGGTGTTCGGCATCATCTTCGGGGCGCCTGGCGCCAGGCCCTGCAGGCCGGGATTGCCAAGCATCCACCCGCCGATGAGTACTGTGCCGGCGGTCACCATGACGGCAACGCTGGCGGCACAAGACAACCACCCGAATGCAGAGACCAGGCGGGAGCTGAGCGGTGGTTGCCGCTCTGAATACAATCGTGCTTCGCTAGCGCTGCTATCGTGTTCTACGTGTCCCATTTTCATCTCTCCGGCTTCGCTGGTAGAGGTTTCGTGTTTCCAGGACCGGGTGCGAAGGACCTGCCCGGCCGGAAGGGCGCGCTCACCATCTGACATCTTCTGATGGATAGAAGTATTATACAGAGCGTTTCCACCGCCCGCAATCGGCTAACCAAGCTAACCGGTTAGCCTTTCGCGAAACAGGGCAAATCCCCCTCAATCCCCCTTTTTCAAAGGGGGAGACCGCAAATTTCCTCCTTTCGCGAAAAGGGGGACTAAGGGGGATTCAGACATTCCCAACCGAGCTACGCGGAGGCGTGAACCGGTCATTTCTCTTTACAATACCCGCTGCTTTAGGCTACAATCCCCTGAACGAATTGAAGGCTCGCCCATGCTCGCCTGTTCTAACAGGCAGGGATCCGCCAGAGGCGGATGATACCGGTGTTTTCAGAACCGGCCGCCTGCCTGCGAGAACTGTCATGAGAACCATTGTCTCACAGGCAGGGCCGCCTGTGATACCGGTACAGGCAGGGCCGCCTGTGATACCGGTACAGGCAGGGCCGCCTGTGATACCGGTGTAGCAGGGCCGCCTGTGATACCGGTATTTTTTGAGAAATCGCCCATTGAAGCACGGAGAACGATAGCGTGAACCCTCGCGTAGTAGTCACCGGGGTTGGGCTAATTACCCCGTTAGGATTGAATGTCAACGCCACCTGGGAGGCCCTGATTGCCGGCAAATCGGGAATGGGTCCCATTACCAGCTTCGATACCTCCCGGTTCGACACGAAAATTGCCGCTGAGGTGAAGGGTTTTGACCCCATGGCTTACCTGCACCGTAAGGATGCCCGGCATATGGACCGGTTCGCCCAGTTTGCCTTCGGAGCGGCGATGCAGGCGGTCCAGGATGCCGGTCTGAAAATCGATGACATCGGAGATGATGTCGGCGTAGTGATCGGCAGCGGCATGGGAGGTCTCTGTACCCTGAATGACGCCTTTCATGTGCTGCAGGAAAAAGGACCGGGCAGGATCGGCCCTTATCTGGCGCCGATGATGATGGCTGATTCCGCTTCGGCCCACGTATCTATTGCCCTGGGGGCGAAATCGGCCGTCTATTGTACCACCTCGGCATGCGCCAGCGGCTCGGATGCCATTGGAGATGCCATGGAGATCATCAAGCGGGGCGAAGCGAAAGTGATGATTGCCGGCGGCGCCGATGCCTTGATAACTCCGATTACCGTGGCGGCCTTTAATGCCGCCCGGGCGCTGTCTACTAGAAATGGCGAACCGGAAAAGGCTTCCCGGCCTTTTGACCTGGACCGGGATGGCTTTGTGCTGGGTGAGGGGGCTGCCGTGCTTATCCTGGAGGACCTGGATTTCGCCCGGAAAAGGGGCGCCCGTATTGTCGCTGAAGCTGCGGGCTATGGCGCTACCGCCGATGCCTTTCACATTACCCAGCCGGATGACAAAGGCCTCGGAGGGGCCAGGGCCATGAGGCGGGCGCTGGCAAAATCCGGCGTGCTGCCGGAAGAGATCGATTACATAAATGCTCATGGTACGGCTACATCTCTAAACGACAAATGCGAGACACTGTCTATAAAGGCGGTGCTGGGCGACTACGCTTACCGGGTGCCGGTGAGCTCTACCAAGTCCATGATGGGCCATCTGCTGGGCGCGGCCGGGGCGGTTGAGGCGGCCATCTGTGTCCTTGTCATCCATCGCCGCGTCATACCTCCGACCACTAATCTAAACACTCCCGACCCGGAATGTGACCTGGACTACGTGCCTAACAAGGCGCGGCAAGGGAATGTGCGCATCGCCATGTCCAACTCCTTCGGTTTTGGCGGCCATAACTCGGTGCTGGTGTTCAGGGAATACAGGGAATAGAAGACAGAAGACAGAAGATAGAAGACAGAAGGGGGCGGCTTCTGTATTCTGACTTCTGACTTCTGTCTTCTTGGCGAGAGATTTTGAACCACAAACGTTGGAAGGTCCTTTCCTGTCTCAAGGACACGGGTCCTCGTGGAGATGCATTCTCTCCGCTGGTCAGCCAGCTTCTGCGCAACCGTGGCATTAACCGACCGGAGCTCTTCGAGCCTTTCATAAGCGCTGACCGGCGGCTGGCCGGCGATGCCCTTCAGTTGCCGGACATCCGTCTGGCGCTGGACCGCGTCTTCCGGGCACTGACCCGGGGCGAGAAAATCAGCATCTACGGTGATTTCGATACCGATGGTCTGACCGGGACGGCTCTGCTGGTGCAGGGGTTGCATGGCCTGGGCGCCACCGTTTCTCCGTATATCCCGGACCGCTTCGAAGAAGGCCATGGGCTAAAGATAGCCGCCCTGGAGACTTTGAAGGGCCAGGGCGTTTCGCTGGTGATAACGGTTGACTGCGGCATAAGCGACAACGAGGCGGCGTCATATGCCCGCAGCGTGGGCCTGGACCTTATCGTCACCGACCACCATACCCTGACATCTCCTTTGCCCGAGGCTCTGGCGGTGATCGATCCCAAGCGTCCGGACTCGGTCTATCCCTTTGATGGTCTTTGCGGCGCCGGTCTGGCATTCAAACTGCTGGAAGCAATTTACCGGGCCGGTGGTCATCCCGCGGCCGCGGACGGGTATCTGGACCTGGTGGCCCTGGGCACAATTACGGATATGGTGCCTCTGGTGGCCGACAACCGTTTTCTGGTCAAACAGGGCCTTGAGGCGCTAAACAAGCCCGCCAGACCGGGACTGATCGAGTTGATGAAAACCTCAGGCACCTGGTCCCGCCGGGTCGAGGCCGAGGATGTAGCCTGGACGCTGGGGCCGCGTCTCAACGCCGCGGGGAGGGTCGATCATGCCCGACTGAGCTATGACCTGCTGACCACGTCTTCGGCGGAACAGGGCCGGGCGCTGGCGCAGCAGTTGGAAGATCGGAACGCGGAAAGGCAGCGGCTGACGGAGGGGGTCTTGACCCACGCCCGGGAACAGGCCCGGGCTATGATGCCGGAAAGTAAGATACTGATTGTCTCGGGGCCTGGCTATCATGCCGGCGTGCACGGCCTGGTGGCCAACCGGCTGGTGGATGAGTTTTACCGGCCTTCGATAGTGATGGACAACCGGGACGGAATGTGCAATGGCTCGGCGCGCAGCATCGCCGAGTTTGACATAATAGCGGCATTGATGCGCTGCCACGGATTGCTGACGCGGTACGGCGGGCATCCCGGGGCCGCCGGTTTTCGCCTTCCCGTTGACCGGGTTGCCGAATTTTCCAGCGCCCTGCAGCGGATTGCCGGCGAGCAGCTCGACGGGCTGGACTTGAGGCCGGAAATTGCCATCGATGCCGAGATTCCCCTGTCTTCCTACCTGGGAATGAGTTACCGGTCAATCCGAAGCCTGGCCCCATTCGGCAAGGGCAACCCCCAGCCGACTTTTCTCTCCCGTGGGGTGAAGGTGCTGGACTGCCGGCCCCTGGGAAACGGCGGCAGGCATCTCAAGTGCAAGTTCAAGGCAGGAAACACTGTTTGGACCGCGGTCGGCTTCGACCTTGGGGAGTTCGCCGCGGAAATAACCCCCCAACTGGATATCGTTTACCGGTTGGACGTGGATACCTGGTGCAACCAGGAGACTATTGAGCTCCACCTGCTGGACTTCCAGCCGAGCCGACAGATGTCATTGCGAGCGTAGCGAAGCAATCTCGTGAGGGTGCACTCAACAACCCGTAACGGCATCCGCCTCAGGCGGACGCGCTGCGACCGGATGGAAAGCCTGTCGTACCGCCATCGGTGGGATTGCTTCGTCATCCTTCGCAGGCGAAGGGATGCCTCGCAATGACAGCTCCATCATTCCATTATCTTATCCACTGCCCGGCGGATCTCGGCCCTGCTGGTGAACGCCCCAACCTTTATGTCCCTGATGTCGCCGTTGCGGTCTACAAGCACCGTGGTGGGGATCAGCCGTATGCCGTAGGTGGCCGAGACGCGGTTGTCGCGGTCCAGGACGGTGGTGAAGGTTAACCTGTTCTCATCCATGAATTGTTTGACCACGGCCGGTCGCTCTGCCAGATCCACCCCCAATACTACCAGGCCGTCCTTCTCTCTCTCTTCATGGATAGCCTGCAACAGGGGCATCTCTTCCTTGCAGGCCAAACACCAGGTCGTCCAGAAATTAAGCAGCACGGGACGCCCTCTGAGGTCGGATAACTTCACTGTCTGGCCGTCCAGCCGTTCAAGGGAGAAATCCGGAGCCGGCACCCGGTTTCGTTGAGAACCCGCACCCGGCGCCGCGGCCGGCCGGCAGGCGGCGAATATCACCAGCGCGGTGACTATTAACAAAAGAACCAGATTGAATTTGGACATCGCGTTGCCCCCGATTAGCGATTAGCCATTAGCGATTAGCCATTAGCCGTTCGCCAAATCGTGTGCAGGGGTGGTGGGGACTAATCGCTAACTGCTAAC
>CAZFEA010000062.1:0-7081 GCA_964518085.1 uncultured Dehalococcoidia bacterium | reverse complement strand
GCTAATTGCTAATTGCTAACCCGTATTGCCTGAGAACGCTGTTGATCATGTAAGACGCGTCAAAAAAGACAATCAAGCCGATGATGATCACCAGTATGCCGGCGATGATATTCAGCGCTGCCAGGAATCTGCCCATTTTCCGCACCAGCGCCACGGCCTTGCCCAACCCCAGGCCGATGGCCAGGAAAGGCAAGGCCAGCCCCAGGGAGAAGACAGCCATCAGGACTGCGCCGGTCGCCGCCGTCTGGGAATTCACCGCCAGCGCCAGCACGCCGCCGAGTACCGGTCCGACACAGGGGCTCCAGCCGGAAGAGAAGGCCGCTCCCATCATGAAGGACCTGGCCGGGCCGCTCAGCCCGGGACGGGGATGGAATAGCCGCTTTTCATAGTTCAGGAACGGAATTGCCCGAAATATGCCCAGTAGATGGAGTCCGAAGCCGACCAGAATGACCCCGGCGATCTTGTTCCACAGCCACTGATAGCTGACAATGAATGACCCCATGGCTCCCGCCGCTGCGCCGAGCATTATGAAGACCAGGGAAAACCCGGCGACGAAAGAAAGCGTCTTGAACAGCGTCCGCTGCCGGGCGGTCGCCGCGGCGCCTGCCGGGGTCAATGAACTGGACACGTCGCCGACATAGACCGGGACCAGGGGTAGGACGCACGGGGAAAGGAAGGCGACGATCCCTGCCAGAAAAACGAGAAAGATCGAAAGGTTTTCCATGATGGCTGAGAAGATAGAAGTAAAGAAGACAGAAGAGAGAAGACAGGAGGGGGGTGGGGTTACTGGCTACTGTCTACTGTCTACTGACCACCCCGGCACGCGCAGCGTGCTGCTACGACACCCCCGGCACGGCACGCCGTGCGGCTACTGACTACTGACTACCGCTCCCCCCTTGCTGCGGCGAGTTTTGGCCAGCAAATATGGCGCCGCGAAGGCCATTGCCAGCAACGATACTACCTGGGCCTCCAGAAGTCCACCGGCAAAAACGTTTCCCTGCCGCAGGAATGTCAGGAAAAACCGTCCGAGAGAGTAGGCGCCAAGGTAGACGACAAAGAGCGACCCCGGCGGGGTGAGCCTGTTTCTGAGACGGTAAAGTATGCCGAACAGCGCCAGGTCGAAAAGCAACTCATAGACCACCGCGGGATGGGCAGCTACCCCGATGGGGGCATAGCTGTTGGGACTGGTGTAGACGAATGCCCACGGAAGATCGGTGGCTATGCCGTAGCAGCAGCCGTTGGCGGTACACCCCAGCCGTCCGATGGCCTGCCCCACCAGGGCCCCGGGGGCGACCATGTCGGCGAGGGGACCGAAGGAAAATTTCTTGATGCGGCTGTAGATGAATACCCCGACAGCCGCCCCGACCACAGCGCCAAAAACGGCCAGGCCCTCGAGGCTGAGCAGTGCTCCGGGTTTCATGATGTAGTAGTCGATCTCGTCTACTACATGGAATAGCCTGGCGAAAATCAGGCCGAAGGGAATGGCCCAGGCGGCGGCGCCAAAGATCATTTCCCGGGAGAATCCCGCGTTCTTCGCCTGCCGGGCAGCCCACCATACGACGAAAATGACCGCCAGGGCCATGAACAGGCTGTACCACCTGAGGGTGAATGGCCCTATGCTGAAAATCGTCGGGTCAATGCCGATGCGTATCATCAAGACTCATTCTATTAGCGGGGGTAGGCAGTGTCAAATTAGTGGTTAGCCGTGGGCGATTGGCAGTTAGCGATTAGCGATTAGCAATTAGCAGTTAGCCGTTAGCTACTAGCGATTAGCAATTAGTCATTGGCTGTTAGCTGTAGCTGTTAGCTGTTCGGCAAATAGTGTGCAGGGGTGGTGGGGACTAATTGCTAATTGCTAATTGCTAACTGCTAATTGCTAATTGCTATTGGCTAATTGCTAAATGCTCACTCCTGCTATATCATACTGTCTCAGGCTGTCAAAACTTTTTTCGCGGACGATTACCCATGGAACCCAAATACGAATTATCCCGCACCCTGCGGTGTAAGAACGTCAACGCCCCCGGCGTGCTGGGAAAGCTCACCACCGCCATCGGCAAAGCCGGTGCTAACATCGGCAACATTGCTACTGTTTACCTCGGCCATCACTACGTTATCCGGGATATCGATGTCCTGGTCACCGGAAAAGCCCACCTTGACCGGCTGATCGAGGAGGTTGGCAGGCTCAGGGAAGTGTCCATCCTGGAGGTGCGGGATGATGTACTGGCTTTACATAAAAACGGCAAGATCCGGATGATGAACACCGTTCCGGTGAACTCCGTCAGCGACCTTCGCAAGGTCTATACGCCCGGTGTAGCCGAAGTATGCGAGCTGATCAAGGAAAAACCGGAGTGGAGGGATACCTATACCTCCATCCCTTATTCGGTGGCCATCGTTACCGACGGGACGGCCATCCTCGGCCTGGGGAACATCGGCACGGCTGCCGGAATGCCCGTCATGGAAGGAAAGGCGGCCCTTTTGCAGCAGCTCGTCGGGCTGAGCGGCATACCGGTATTGCTGGATACCACCGACCCGGACCGGATCGTGGACACCGTCGTCAACATCGCTCCCACCTTCGGCGCCATCCAGTTGGAAGATATTGCTTCTCCCCGGTGCTTCGATATCCTGGCGGCGCTGGACAAGAGACTGGAAATGCCCGTGATGCACGATGACCAGCAGGGGACTGCGGTGGTTACCCTGGCGGCGCTCATTAATGCTTGCAAGCTAACCGGAACCGACCTGGCCGGCGCCCGGATCGGCATTATTGGCCTGGGGGCTGCCGGTTTGACCATCGGAAAATTCCTGCTGCGCTATACCGGAAATCCAACACTGGGCACTGCCAGGACTGAAGCCAGCCGCCAGCGGCATGCCGCCGCCGGTGGCATTCCCTCCAGCCTTGACGAAATAATGCAGAAAGCCCGGGTTATTGTGGCTACCAGCGGGGTCAAGGGGTTGATCGAGCCTGCCATGGTAAGGAAGGGCCAGATTATTTTTGCCCTGTCCAACCCTTATCCGGAGATCGCGCCGGAAGCGGCTATAGCCGCCGGAGCCGCCCTGGCGGTGGACGGCCGGACGGTGAACAATCTCCTGGGCTATCCGGGAATCTGGCGGGGCGCCCTCGACGCCCGGGCGGCGAAGTTGAATTTTGAGATGTATGAGGCTGCGGCGCTGGCCATTTCCGCCTGCGCCGCCGAGGGAGAGATAGTGCCCGGCGCCCTCGATCCAAAAGCGCACCTGGCGGTGGCCCATGCCGTGGCCAGGGCGGCGATGCAGTCGGGCGTGGCCCGCCGCCGTCTGGATGACGACTATTTCGAAAACGCCAATGTCAAGGAGCCGCCGTTCTGGAAGTGAGAGTACTGCCATGATAATGAGAGCCGAATCTGAACAACGTTGCAAGAGGTGGGCGGAACAGCGCTGGCTACTGGATAATACCATCCAGGCGGTCGGTCCCGACTGGGACCAGGGACGCACCTCGCGCCTGATTCGGAACTGCGGCCCGCTGATCGTGCAGGACATGTTCCGGTCGCGGTCCCGGATAACAAAGTACGATGATATTCCCGCCGTTTTTGGCGCCATGGCCGGAAAATGGGAAGAAACAGGCTCCCAGGCCGAAAAACAGGGCCACCCGACCGCCGCCAGCGAGTACTACTTTGTCGCCGCCAACCTGTACATTGCCGCTCACTGGGCGATCTTCGAGGATGACAACTCCCTGAAGATCAGCCTGAACGACCGCAAGAATGCCTGCATGGATAGGGTAATTGCCTATCCCCCTCATCCCATGGAACGGGTCGAGGTGCCCTTCGAGGGGCGCTCCCTCGCGGCCATATTGCATCTTCCTTTGAAGGGGAAGGCGCCGTATCCGGCGGTGCTGGCTTTGCCGGGCATGGACTCGGTGAAAGAGGAGATGCCTTATTATGGAGACCCCCTGTTGGAACGGGGCATAGCTGTGCTCCGCATCGATGGGCCGGGGCAGGGCGAAAGCAACTTGAGGAAGATCAGGGTTACCGCCAGCAACTACCAGGAGGCGGGCAAGAGCGCAGTAAGCCTGTTGTCGGACCGGTCCGAGATCAACAAGAACGCCATCGGGCTTTTTGGCACCAGCATGGGCAGCTACTGGGGCCTGCGTGTGGCCTCGGCCGAGCCGCGGCTGAAAGCTGCCGCGGTATCGGCCACCTGCCTGGAGCCGGGTATGAATTCCCTGCTCAACATGGCTTCGCCGACGTTCAAGATGAACTACATGTACATGACCGGCTACAACGATGAGGCGGCCTTCGATGAGTTTGCCGGAAAACTGAGCCTGAAGGGCCTTGGCGGCAAGATAAAGTGCGCCGTCGCCATTGAGGCCGGCGAGTATGATGAACTGAGCCCGCTGCAGTACACCGTCGACCTGTTCCGGGAAATCAAAGCGAAAACCAAGAAGCTATACATATTCAGGGGTGATCGGCATTCCATCGCCGATCCGCGCCGGAATAACATGGCCAGCGACTGGCTGGTGGACAGGCTTGCGGGTAAGCCGGTAGGGCGGGGTGAGGAGGAAATCGAGTACGTCTAGCGACAATTATGCGAGAGAGGAGTAATCATGATACCAAGGATATCTGCTCTGTTGCTGGTGATTGTTGTTTCGCTGGCCGTCATGGCCTGCCAGCCGGCGGCGCCGGCTACCCTGCCTCCTGCTGCGACTACCCCGGCACAGAAAGCGCCTTCGAAGGCAACCGGCGAATGGGACAAAATAGTCGAAGCCGGCAAGAAAGAAGGCCAGGTGCTTATCTATGCCGCCAGCATCGGCGAGGCCAAAGACACCCTGACCAGGGGATTCAAAGAGCGCTATGGCATCAATGTCGAGTTTATCCTGGGGCGCAGCGCCGAGCTGCTTGCCAGGCTGAGTACCGAACGACAGGCCGGCATTTACGCCGTGGATGCCGGTCTGCAGGGCCTGACCACCTATTTTAACCAGTTGCGTCCCATGAACGTGACGGTAAATCTCGAGCCATGGCTTATCTTGCCCGAGGTCACCGACCCGAAGAAATGGCGGCCGGGGAAGCTTAACTGGGTGGACAAGAACAGGACCGCTCTTACCTTCTGCGCTACCACCGCCCCCTACATTTCCATTAATACCGAACTGGTCAAAGATGAGGAGGTGGCTTCGAACGACGGCGTGGTCAATCCCAGGTGGAAGGGCAAGATAGTGATCAATGACCCGACCATTGCCGGCAACGGCGCCGAGTGGTTTTCTTACATCGTGTTGGCCTCGTACGGCCGGGAGAAGGGCGAGCAGTACATGCGCGCCCTGGCGAAGCTGGACCCGGTGATCACCCGCGACCAGCGGCAACAGGTGGAATGGGTCGCCCGCGGCCGGTATGCCATCGGGCTGGGCTTGACCCAGTCAGAGGTCGTCAAGATGGCCGGGCTGGGCGCCCCGATAAAGTTTATCAAACCTAAAGAAGGCCTGCCGCTCACTTCTGGTCCCATGAATGTAATGGTCTTCGATAGGGCGCCTCATCCCAACGCCACGAAGGTCTTTGTGAACTGGCTGCTGACCGATGAGGGCGGCCGGCTGGCTTCGCAAGGGTCAGGCTATCCATCGGAAAGGGTGGGAGTGTCCAATGAGGGGTTCGATCCCATCACCGTGCCGGGGACCAATGACCTGTTGCCGGGCGAAGAATACAAGCTGGCCCAGGGGGACATGATCAAGCTGGCGCGGGAGGTGTTTGCCATCAAATAATAAACTAAAATGTAAAGCTCAAAAGGAGGCCTTATGCTCAATATCGACGAATTCGTCAAACTTGCCCAGACCCGCAGGAGCGTTCGCCGCTACAAGCCCGATCCGGTCAAGGACGAAGACATAGACAAGATCCTGGAAGCAGCGCGATGGGCCATGTCCGGGGCCAACGGACAGCCCTGGGAATTCATCGTTGTCAAGGACAAAGAAATGCGGGGCAAGATTTTCGATCTGTATCGCGGCCATCGAAAGTTCGTTGACCTGCACGAAAGGACCCGGATCGAGGAAATCAGGCAACCCATCATCGGCACCCTTGATGAAGGTTATCCCATGTTCCAGGATGCGCCGGCAATCATCGTTGTCTGCGGGGATATCAGGACCCTGCAGGCTACAGTGCTGGTGGCCTATGTCGCCGGCGCCGAGAGGGAGGTTTTCCATATGAACCTGGCTAATGCCACCATGATCATCCATCTGGCGGCGGCTTCTCTCGGCCTCGGGACACAGTGGGTGAGCACCACCATCCATTTTGAGGATGGATTGAAGAGGCTGCTCGGCATCCCGCACGAATTCAAGGTGCCCCAGATAGTACCCATCGGCTATCCGGATTACACCCCTCACGGGGTCTATCGCAGGAAGCTGAGCGAAATCGTCCACCGCGAGCGGTATGATATGTCCAGGTACCGTACCGACCAGGACATTATCGATCATATAATAGCCTTGCGGGCGCGGATGAAGAAGCACTACCGTCCCGCTTCGGAGACAGGAGAAAAATGATGAAGACCATATCGTCTGTCATTGCGAGGAATGAAGTGACGAAGCAATCCCGCAGTGGGCGAAACCATATTGGTACCTCCATGACGGGTTTGCTTCGCTGTGCTCGCAAAGACACAGGCACATGGTTCGCTGGAATCGCAGTCGTCTTCGTTGCCTTTATGGTCGCCTCCTGCGCACCGGCCGCCCCTACTGCCGCGCCGGCCCCGGCCAGCCCCACTGCCAGCCCGGCCGGTAAACCCTCGGCGCAGCAGCAGTGGGACAGGACCCTGGAGTCTGCCAGGAAGGAAGGGACCATCCTGGTCTACAGCTCCAATGGCCCGGCCCTTCGCAACGGCCTCGCCGCGATAGCCAGAGACAAGTTTGGCCTCCAGATGGAGTTTGTCGCCGGAAATCCCACCGAAATCTACCAGAAGTATCTCACCGAGCACCGTGTGAACCTGCACTACGGCGACCTGTACATGAGCGGCACCAACATCGTCGCCGACCTGAAGCGCGAAGGGGTGCTGCTGCCGCTGGATGACAAGTTTATCCTTCCCGAGGTGGCCAACCCCCGCGCCTGGCCTGAAGGACATCCCAGGTTCCTTGAGAACG
>CAZFEA010000061.1:7960-12532 GCA_964518085.1 uncultured Dehalococcoidia bacterium | reverse complement strand
CTCCAAACAATGTCTGAAAACGATGTCTCACAGGCAGGGCCGCCTGTGGTACCGGGGCTCAAACCCAACGATGTCTCACAGGCGAGGACGCCTGTGGTACCGGTAAGACAGGCTTTCCAGCCTGTCGGTCCAGACTTACAGGCGAGGACGCCTGTGGTACCGGGACAGAAACCAAACGATGTCTCACAGGCAGGGACGCCTGTGGTACTGGTAAGACAGGCTTTCCAGCCTGTCGGTCCAGACTTACAGGCGAGGACGCCTGTGGTACGGGGACACAAACATGGCTGACATCAAACTTATCGGGCTGACAAAGCGCTTTGGACGGGTTACCGCGGTGAACAACATAACCCTGGACATCAGGGACCGGGAATTCCTCACTATCGTGGGGCCCTCAGGCTGCGGCAAGACTACGCTTCTCCGCCTGATCGCCGGCCTGGAAACGCCGGACAGCGGAGACCTTTATATTGGCGGCCAGTTGTCCACAAACATAAAGACCGAACAAAGGGGCATCCAGCTTGTCTTCCAGAGCTATGCCCTGTGGCCCCACATGAAGGTCTTCGATAAGGACAGGCTCACCAATCTCAGCTTTCCCATGAAAATAAAGAACTGGCTCAGGGAAGACATGCTGGCCAGGGTAAGCAGGATCAACAAGAGTGTTGGACTCGATGACAAACTGGGCGATCGGAGGCCAACCCAGCTATCCGAGGGGCAGAAACAGCGGGTGGCAATCGGGCGGTCGCTGATGGTCGCCCCACGGGCGCTGTTGCTGGACGAGCCGATGTCGAACCTCGATCCGCCGTCGCGGGTCAAGATACGCGGGGAACTGAGGAAACTTCACGACGAATATGGCATGACCACGGTCATGGTGACCCACAATATCACCGACGCCATGGCGGTGGCCGACAGGATGGTGGTAATGAACGATGCCGTGATCATCCAGGTGGGAGATCCACGGGAGATATACGAAAGACCGGCCAATGCCTTCGTAGCGGATTTCATCCGCTGTTATGACATCGCCAAAGCCCTGCGACACACGTTGTAGCCGCGGCTACGGTGAACCGGGGTCTTCTCCGGCCGCGGTTATCGCCTGCCGGTACTCCCGGAGTGATTTCTCCAGGGCGCGGCGCATTTCGGCGCGGGCGGCCCTGACGGCTTTTTGCTGCTCTTGCAATTCAACCTTCCTCATCACAGCCTCCTGCTTCGGGTCATTCTCCCGCAGCATCCTGCGCAGTTCAGCCAGCTCCCGGGCAAGCTGAGCGCTGGTGGGCCTGACATTGGTAACCTTTGGCTTCGGCCTGGGTGTAGGCTTCACCCTGGCCGTCGGAGAAGCCGGGGTAGCCGGGGTAGCCGGCGTGGCCGGGGCAGCGGGAACAGCAGTGTCTTCCGCCGGGGGCATGCTACCGTTGTCCCGGAGAAGATTTTCGATCTTATGATAGTGAGTGTACAGGCGCCGGGAAACCTGCTCGGCAAGACGCGGATCGTCCCTATCCAGAACGTATTCGAGCTCTTCGATCCGCTTTCCGGCCAGCCTGGCCTCCAACTTCGCCTTGCCCAGCCTCGATGGAGTGACCGCAAATTGAATTTCCTCGGCGGCGATCTTTACCCGGTAAAGGGCCTGGTCAGGCATGCTGCCGGCGGCGGCGACGCCGGTAGTCCCTATGGCCACTATCAGCACCATGGCTACGCCGGCGGCCAGGGCCCAGGACCGTCTCCAGACTCCCAGGAAGATGAAGCCGGGTTTCCGGCCTCCACTCTGGGCCAGGATGGCCGCCCTGCGGAATTGCGGCAGGCCCCGGTTCGGGCTTTCCGGCGCCGGGGCACGTTTCATCGCAGAGCAAAGGACGCCGGCCGTGGCCAGCAGCGGCCTGAGCCTGGCGGCGTGCTCGGGGTAAGCCAGCAGGATATGTTCAGGGTCTTCACCCCTCGACAGGCGTTCCAGGCAGGTATTCAGAATATCGTCAAATTTGTTTGTCATGGCTTATTTGCACGCCGAGGACCTTTCTCAGGCTTTCCAGGGCGCTATGCTGAAGCGCCTTGATGGCGCCTTCCTTCTTGGCCATCGCCCGCGCTGTTTCAGTGATGGACAGTCCGGCGGCAAACCGCAGGGAAAGCACCTCCTGTTGCAACGGGGTCAGGTGCTTCATCCCGGCCTGAACTGTTTCCATCATAAGCGTTTCTTCGGCTGTCTCCTCCGGTCCCGGACCATGATGCTCGACTGTCGAGAGGTCTTCGCCGAGCTGGGGGCTCCGGGCGGTCTTTCGTACGTAATCGATAAGCTGGTTATGGGCGATCCGGAAAAGCCAGGCGGTAAACGGCGCGCCGCGCGAACTATAGGAATCGATGGACTGGATGACCTTCAAGAAAACGAGCTGGGTCAGGTCCTCGGCCTCGGTCTTATCGGTGACCCTTGAATATATATACCGGTAAACTCTGCTAAAATTGGCCTGGTAGAGGCAAGTCAGGGCTTCAACGTCTTTCTGCTTTGCCCTCGCGATCAGGCTTTCTTCATTTTGCACCTGGTAACTCCTGCCGGTTCGCCGGCAGGCGGACCGCTGTGGTTATCACGTGCATAGATTATAACGAGCCTCGGAAAAAAAGGATAGCCAAACATGGAATTGCAAGATTCCACCACCGGTACGACAGGCTTTCCAGCCTGTCGCTGCAGCCTGTCGCTGCAGGCTGGAAAGCCTGCAGTACCGTTGAAAGATTCCCCCCCATCTTGCAATCTTTCAATGTCAATGCGGGACTCTTGACAGTGCGGCGCAGACCATATAATATTCTGATCGAGGAGCACTCATGGGTGGTCAATTAGTTGAGAAACAGGTGGTCAAATTAGCCTGAGAAATGATGCTGTTACGGCAAAAGTGGGGAAAGGAGCCTTCGTAGTGGAAGAATTGCAGGACGGGCTTGAAGTGGGAGTAAAGACAAGAAAGTAGCAAACCTGACAGGGAGGCAACGATGGGCGACAAGACGATTGGATTTATCGGATTGGGGGAAATGGGAAAGCCGATGGCTAAGAACCTTGTCAACGCTGGTTTTTCCCTAACTGTTTTTGATCTCCTCAGCCAACCTATGGAAGAAATCGGAAGACTGGGGGCGAATGCAGCGAGATCCTCAAGGGAAGTGGCTGAAGCTTGTACGGTTGTTATCACCATGGTCGTGGATATCCCTGAGACGGAGCAAGTAATCTTTGGTCGGGATGGCATCTGGGAGGGGGTTAAGGAAGGCTCAACTTTAATTATTATGAGTACCATTGACCCCACCTACTGCCAAGAACTGGCGAGAAGGGTCAGACCAAAGCGTCTTCATGTTCTAGATGCGCCCGTCAGCGGACGGTCGGAGGGAGCAGGGGCAGGCACTCTAAGTATTTTCGTGGGCGGGGAGAAAGAGATACTCGACGAGTGTTTGCCAATACTCAAGGCTATAGGGAAAAACATATATCATATGGGCGGCAGCGGTATGGGGGAAACAACCAAGATACTGAACAACATGTTAATGTTTATAAATACCGCTGGTATCAAGGAAGGCTTAGCTTTAGCCAAGAAGGCTGGCATCGAGGAAGAGCGGTTCATAGAGGTCGTAAAAACCAGCTCAGGAAACAGCTGGGCGTTGCAGAGATGGGATCGTCCACGCCCGGCAGGAAGAGCAACACACTCGTACAAGGATTTGCGCTCAGCTTTAGATCTAGCCGTGCGACTTGGAATTCACGTGCCAGTTGCCGCCGTAACCTACCAAACTGACCATTCACATTGATGTAAGCTTGCAGAAGGATACGTTGGTGGATGTACCAAAGAGATGTTTGCCCCCCTTCTCAAATGACAGCAGATTTCGGGCCCACCAAGAATTGAGATCTGCGCAAAGCTTAGAATTTCATGAATTAAGAAAGGAAAAACCAATATCATGATTCAGGGATGGAGGGGCATAGTGGGCCTCGTTTTGCCAACCTACAGACCAGGCAGTCTAGAAGAAAAAGTCCGCTTGTTACCAGATGGTATTGGCGTTATTCCCTTACACATAGGTGTAAGGTCAGGAACTGAAGAGGAGTTCGTTCAGGCATTAAAGATCGCTGAGCAGAGGGTAGACGAGCTCGCCTCTGTCGCACCTTTATACGGAGTCGACCTGATTTACATATTCGGGTCTCCGCCGTTTATGTTACTTGGTTACGACGCCGATCATAAACTTGTCGAAAGGCTCTCCCAAAAACATGGAATCCCCGTCGCTGCGTGCTCCGCTGCCCTGGTGAAAGCCTTAAGAGCCCTTTCCGTCAAGAAGGTCTTAGGCATAAGCTATTTCAAGGATGAACTAAATCGAAAATACGCCAAATACTTGACCGACGCTGGTTTCCAGGTTGTGGCCATGCAGGGCATGGGGGGAGAATTCAAGGCCGTGGGAAAAATACCTGACACTGAAGTATATGCTTTTGCCAAGAGAACTTTCCTAGAGCTGGGCGGCGCTGATGCCATCTATCTAAAAGGAGGCGGCTGGAGAGTGCTATCTATCGTAGAAGAACTGGAGAGAGACCTTCAGACCACCGTACTTACCAGTGTGCAAATAGGCTTATGGGAAATCCTT
>CAZFEA010000061.1:0-7860 GCA_964518085.1 uncultured Dehalococcoidia bacterium | reverse complement strand
AGACCTTCAGACCACCGTACTTACCAGTGTGCAAATAGGCTTATGGGAAATCCTTGGCTCTTTAAGGGTGCGGGATCCCATAAAAGGTTATGGCAAGTTATTATCCGATATGCCTTAATTCTTCAATAGTTTCGATGAAACGAGAGAAGCCTGAAATCTGATAAACCTGTTTTATGTACGCTCCAGGCGGCGCGAAGCCCATGGCTTCAGCCTTGCGGGTTGGCGAAACGTGAAGTACTCGGATGGTTCGTGCATAATTTGGGATAAATTGACAAAGGAGAGTTTATATTATGGGTCAAGGATGGAGAGGGATAGTAGGCCTGGTTTTGCCGACCTATAGACCAGGTTTACTCGAAGAAACGATCCGCTTTCTGCCGGATGGTATCGGTGTGATCCCACTATATATAGGGATTAAGACAGGCAGTGAAGGAGAATTCACCGAGGCATTAAGAATTGCTGAAGACAGGGTAGATGAACTGGCCTCCATCGGACGTCTATATGGAATGGAATTAATTAACATACATGGGTCTCCACCGTTTATGTTACTTGGTTACGATGCCGATCATAAGCTAGCGGAGAGACTATCCCAAAAGCATGGAATTCCCGTCACCACGGCTTCCACTGCCCTGGTGAAAGCCTTGAAGGCCCTTTCCGTCAAGAAGGTTTTGGCCATTACTTACCTCACGGATGCAGTGAACCAGAAGAGTACCAAATACTTAACCGATGCGGGCTTCCAGGTTGTGGCCATGCAAGGCATGGGGGGAGAGTTCAAGGCTGCGGGAAAAATACCTGACACCGAAGTATATGCTTTTGCCAAGAGAACTTTCCTAGAGCTGGGCGGCGCTGATGCCATCTATCTAAAAGGAGGCGGCTGGAGGGTCCTATCCATCATTGAAAAACTGGAAAGCGACCTTCAGACCACGGTAGTTTCTAGCTCTCAAATAGGCTTATGGGAAATCCTCACCTCTTTAAAAGTGCGTGAGCCCACTAAAGGTTATGGCAAGTTATTATCTGATATGCTGTAATTCTCTCATGGTTATCCAAGAACGTGACCTTGTTTTTATGAAAACCCGGAAGCTAGGTAGGAGGTACAAACATGCGTATGTCGGCGAGGTCAGCCCAAATCAAGTTACACTTCTTAATTCTTGTTACTATTCTATTTGTTTGGGCCTGTGGCCCTAAACCGGTGCCTACTCCCACACCGACAATTGTGCTAGACGTGGCTGCACCGGTATTATCAGCGAAGCCGCTGTGGGAAGAGGAATGGGAGGCCACACGCAACGCCGCCAGGAAGGAGGGCAGGGTCCTTGTCTACACACTTTATGGGGCCGACTGGCGAAGCGCTATGGGTGAAGTCATGTTAAGAAAATATGGCATAACCTTGGATACACTGGTAGGAAGGTCGGGTGAGGTTATTGAACGTGTAATGAGAGAACAGCAAAGGAACCTTTACCAGGCAGACGTACTCACTAGAGTGATAAGCGCCCCGAGCTATGTGCAAACATTTGAATCCGCGAAAATTCTTCAATCTGTAGATAAGGCGCTCGTCTTGCCTGAGGTTGTGGATCCCAAAGTTTGGTGGGGGGGTAAACTTCCTTGGTTTGACCCGGACACAAAGACCCTTTTCTTCTTCAGCGTATATGCGTCTGCACCGCTTATTGTCAATACTGACTTGGTTAGACCTGGGGAGATAAAATCTTGGGACGACCTTCTGCATCCAAAGTGGAAAGGACAGCTAATTATCAATGACCCCACCACAAGCGGCCCCGGCAACTCTGTGGTGGCGTTGTTAGCTTACGGCATGAAAAATTGGGACTATATATCTCACTTGCTCAAACAGGAGCCCTTCATTCTGCGAGATGATCGTTTGATGATGGAGTGGGTTGCAAAGGGAAAATACCCGATTCTTATTGGCGTCCGCAAGGAATGGGCATCTCAATTCATGGCCGAGGGTGCTCCTCTAAAATATGTGGGGTTGCAGGAAGTGATCTTAGGTTCTGGTGCTGGTTCGGTGGCCCTCCCCAAAGGGAGTCCAAATCCTAATGCTGCGAAAGTATTCATTAACTTCTTCCTAAGTAAGGAGGGGCAAACTATCACCGCTAAGACCGGCGGTTATCCGAGCTCCAGGCTCGATGTGCCCACTGACTTTCTGGATCCCAGTATACTGCGGCCAGAAGTGCAACAACCAGGAACGAAGTATTTCTTCACTGACGATAGGGGCTACCTATCCGCAAAAGGTGACATCGATCGCAAGATTAAACAGGTATTTGAGCCCTTCATGAAGAGGTGAAGCCAGCCGGCAGGATGTGAGTCGTTGGCCTCACAATCCCGGGTGGAAGCCTGCCGTGGCAAATATGTCAAGCCTGCAAACGCCTTTTTCAATTCGAGGGCAATCAGTAGATGCCTGTAGGCCCTTAACGTGTGCCTGCCCATCCGAGTGCAAAGGTCCCCGTGCTATGGTGAGGATACCAGTCAATCTCTTATCGTCAGCCTCGGTCATGTACCGGTGGACAGCTAATGCAAGGGCACGAATTGGTGAACCATAATCCGTCTTTGCGAGGAGCGAACCGCCGAAGCCCAAAATCCACCACCTAATTTTTTGATGGGGTTGGTTCTTGGGCATAGGCGGGATTTTGGCGAACAAAGACTGTGCCGGACGACCGTTTTGTCGTGGCACAACTCGGTAAAGGCTGCGCAACTGCCGACGACAGGCTTCTCTCGTTAGCTGACGGGCCTTGGACCGATTTGCATACCCCGATTACCTGGGCCAGCTCCAGATAGACCGGCAGACCGGCCAGAGCCGTCGCCCCCGTTTTCTTCTCCTCCACATAAAGGAATGGTAGTAAACCTTGCGCCATTTTCTTTCACCCCGTTGGTGCTATGTCTTCCCTATGCAACTAATTATAAATCGCCACCTTAGCTAATCCAACGGGTTCTTGCCCTATCTACAAATTATTTGCTCTAGATTGCCGAAAAACTATCAGCACTAATCCGCGCAGTAAACCACCGGAGTCCTTCCATTTTTGATGGTGAATCATGGAAACATGGAATTGCAAGATTCCACCACCGGTACGACAGGCTTTCCAGCCTGTCGCTGCAGCCTGTCGCTGCAGGCTGGAAAGCCTGCAGTACCGTTGAAATCTTGCAATCTGGGCTGTGGTATAATGCCCGAGGTATCAAATCAGCAAGGAACCCGGATGTTACAAGACAAGACACCTCAAAGCTGGAACAAGCTGAACGAGGAGCAGTTAAGGATTTACGCCCAGGAACTTTCCCAGCTCTACAGCAAGGACCAGGTTCTGGTCCGCGACCTCCAGGAGAAAAACCACGCCCTGGAGCAAAAGATACGCGAGCTCAATGCCTTGAACAGCCTATTTAACCAGCACCTTGACAAGCGTTTGAAGACCGAGGAAGCCTACAAGAAGCTGGTGGCAAATATCCGCGCCATGGCTGAGCAGATGGAACGATTGTTGCACGAAACGGAGAAGGAAACGCCGGCCTGAAAGATTCAAGATTCAAAATTCAAAATTCAAAACGGCCATGTTCCTTCTTGAATCTTGAATCTGGAATCTTGAATCCTGGATGCCGTGGGTTGTGGCCGCCGGCTCAAAGTGCTATAGTATGAAGTCAAAACATATTATGTAAAAGTCAGCCATGGTTTCCAAACCGCCTGCTTCTGTCAGCAGCATATACGACAAACTCATAGAGACCCTGTTAAGCGGAGCTTTCATATCGAAAGAGCAGCTCCAGCAGGCTCAAGAAGTGAGCCGCAAGGACAACAAGAAACTCCATGAAGCGCTGGTTGACCTTCAGTTTGTTACCCCCGAAACTATTTCAAGCATCATAGGGTTTCAGTTCAATGTGCCCGTGGTGGACCTGCAGCAATACTCGATTCAACCCCAGGCTTTGCAGGCGGTCCCGGCGGAGGTAGCCCGCGAGAATAATGTCCTGCCGATTGCGATTGAAAATGACGTTCTCAAAGTAGCCCTGGACGATCCCCTGAACTTGCGGACGCTGGAGGCCGTAGCCAGGGTCAGCCGCATGCGCGTCCGTCCGGTCCTACCCCTCAGGGGAGGGGTCAAGGAGATGATCTCCCGGCTTTACAAGGACACGGGCACCATCGAGCGGGAATTGCGCCAGGCGGCGGAGGTGCAAGCCCAGGCGCCGGCGCGGGTGGAGCGAGCCCCGGCCCTGGACGCCGAGGCGGTGGCGCAGGCGCCGGTAGTCCGCTCGGTAGACATGATCATCGCCCAGGCGGTGAAAGACCGGGCCTCGGACATACACATAATTCCCGCGGAACAGAAGCTGAAGATACTCTACCGCATTGACGGTGTGCTGCACGACATGCTCAGCCTGCCGCTGGGCGTACACCAGGCCATTCTCTCGCGCATTAAAGTACAGGCCAATATGAACATCGCCGAGCGGCGACGGCCTCAAGACGGCGCCTTTGTCACCAAGATCGGCGGCAACGACATCAACTTCCGTATCGCCACCGCGGAAACCCAGTACGGCGAGATGGCTGTCTTGCGTGTGCTGGACAAATCGGTGTCCCTTCAGAAGATGAATGACCTGGGGATGCAGACGCAGCCCCTTCAGTCCATGCAAAGCCTGCTGAACTCCCCGTACGGCATGGTCATGGTCAGTGGTCCGACCGGGGCAGGAAAAACAACAACTCTTTACGCCGCGTTGAACAGCCTCATCGGCCAGGGCAAGAACATCATGACCGTGGAAGACCCGGTGGAATACCATTTTGAAGGAGTCAACCAGATCCAGGTAAACCGGCAGGCAGACATCACCTTTGCCACCGGACTGCGGGCCATTATGAGGTTGGACCCCGACATCATCCTGGTGGGTGAAATCCGCGATGCCGAAACCGCCAATATTGCGGTCCAGGCAGCATTGACCGGACACCTGGTGCTGACTACCATTCACGCCAATACCGCCGCCGCGGCCCTGGTGCGCCTGATAGACATGGGCATAGAACCATTCCTGGCCACCTCGGCCATTGTGGGCAGCATCGCCCAGAGATTGGTCCGCCGCGTCTGTCCCTACTGCCGCGCCTCAATGCCCATACCGCCGGCCGAGGCGGCTTTCTACCAAAAAGAGATGCAGGAACCGAAGACGGAGTTCTTCGTCGGGCGGGGATGCAACTTCTGTTCCAACACCGGACACATGGGCCGGTTGGGCGTTTTTGAAATCCTGGTATTGAATGAAAAAGTCAGGAGCATCATCGCCCGGGGCGGCGGCGCCTCGGAGATCCAGGAGCAAGCTGCTAAAGACGGCATGGTGACCATGCGGCGGGACGGGCTGACCAAGGCGCGCGATGGCCTCACCACGGTCTCGGAAGTAATACGCAACGTATTTACTATCGAGTAGGGCGTCCATCCGGTACCACAGGCGACCCCGCCTGTGAAAGTGTCAGGGCTATGGGATGTACCACCACGGCACGGGTGTGGCCGTGATTCCCGGCAAGAACTGGAAACTTCGCAGCGCAAGTTCCAGCGGCGGTATCTCGACTGCGGCGTTACCCTGGGTGGAGGCCGAAATCCAGAACTGCACCACCCCGTCGGAGACCAGGAGGTCTCTATACTCGGACATGGGAGTGAACGACGGTCTCCCCCTGTAGGCTATGAGCCAGCCTTCCCATTCCCCCCTGGCAAATTTTTCCTTGTGAAGAAACTCATAGTCCCAGTACTTGCGGGAGACACGATATACTGATTCGTCAACCCACTGATCGAGGCCCTTGCTCTTCCATGCGTACTGGATAATGATCATGGCCTCGCCGCCGGGGCTTTTCAACCGCCACTCCCCCGGCCAGGACTCATCTATGGTCCAGCCCGGGGGATAGTTCATGGAGAACCTCCAGGTAGCGTTAGTATAATTGGGCCAACCGGGAGGGGGCGCCAAAGGCTTCGCCGTCGCCGGCGGAGGCCTGGTAGTCACGGCAGCGGCTTTCGGCGCCTGGGCCGGCCCGGGTGGGGTCGCCGTGGGAGTGGGCGTGGCCCCGGCGCGGGGCGCGGGCGTGGCAACCGGTGTGCCGGGCGCTATGGGAGCGGGGGACGGTCTGGGGGTGGGACTTGGTCCCAGCACCTGAAGCTCACGGAGTACCTCCCGCGCTTCATCATCCAGGGGTTGAACGCTTCTTCCTACTTCTTTTATCAGCCAGCGTCCCTGGCCTTTTAGTTCCCAGATACCTTTACCCAGGTGAATGACCCTGACAGGCGGCTTCAGCGATGAAACAAATTTCTGCGCCGCGTCGCCCCGGGCCTGCCGCGCCAGGTATTCGTCATAAATTGCCTGTATGTCAACGGGCGCGGAGGCCACCGGGGTCGCCGCCGTTGGAGTGCCCGCCGGAGCGCCCGCCGGCGGCCGGGGCGGCGGCGATGCCGGTGACCGGGGCGAGCAACCGAAGAGAATGAGCACGGCCGCCACGACTACGAGGTATTTCTTCACTTCACCGACCGGCCGTTGTCTGTGGTTGACTGTTTGGCGTCCATCTGCGACAGCAGCTTCTCCAACCTCTCCCGCAAATCCCCGTTACCGCAAAGCAGCCGCGCCAGTTTCGCCCTCAAGTCATTGTAGGCTTCTCGGGCCTGAGTCATTTCTTCCAAATTGGCCTGGAAGAGCCTGTTCAAAGCCTCGAGCTCATGCAGCTTGTACTCGAGTACCAGCCGCTCTTCGGCCAGCTCCGCCCGCTTTTTCCGCTCCCTCCAGTAAAGGGCCTGCAGATCCCTGGCATAAAGCTCCAACTGCCGGGACTCGTTATCAGTCCGTACCGTGTCTTTGTCTGGCTGCATCTAAATTGCTCAGAAAATACCGCTGTCTCCCCCTTTGAAAAAGGGGAAATCCCCCTGTATCCCCCTTTGGCGAAAGGGGGAGGTAGACACCACGCGCTGTCTCCCCCTTTGAAAAAGGGGGACTAAGGGGGATTTAAGAAACAGGCAAAATCCCCCTGTATCCCCCTTTTGCGAAAGGGGGAGGTGGACACGGAACGATGGCAGTTGCATTCCATGGACAACTATACCAGTATCTCGGCCAACTTGTCCAGCAGCGCGCACGGGCTGAACGGCTTAACAAAGTAGTCGCCGGCCCCCAGGTCCCGGGCCCGTTGCACATCCTCCGGAGCGTCCCTGCCGGTAAGCATCAGCACCGGGACGTCTCTGGTAGTTGACTCGCCTTTCAGTCTCGTCAGCACCTCAAATCCGTCCATTACCGGCATGGTTACGTCGAGCATGACCAGGTCCGGTTTTTCGTCTCTTGCCAGGCGAAGCCCCTCTTCCCCATCACAAGCCTGGAGTACCGTATAATTGGCGCCTATGGTCAGCAAAAGCAGGGTCCGCAGGCGGGGGTCGTCATCAATAATGAGCAGCTTTCTTTTTTCCATGCTAGGTCCGCGACACAGGTAAAGCGAAAGAAAAAGTGGAGCCGCGCCCTTCCTCGCTTTCCACCCAGATGCGCCCGCCGTGGGCCTCGACTATATGCTTGCAGAGGTTCAAGCCTATCCCCATGCCCTTCACCTTGTCTTTGAGAACCGAATCGACACGATAATACTTCTGGAAGAGATTCCCTATTTTGTCCCGCGGTATGCCGATGCCCTGATCGGATATGCTGGTTACCAGTTCGTCATTTCCCTGGGTCACCTTGACCCGTATCCTGGTACCGTCAGGCGAATAGTTTATAGCATTATTCAGCAAATTGTCCAGTACCTGGGTTATCTTGTGAGCGTCCGCCCTGACCGGACGGATTTCGGCGGGTAACTCCGTTTCCAGTTCACGCCGGCCGGCCCTTTCTTTTGCCTTGGCCACGGACCGCAGAACGAGGCCCGGCATGTCAACATCGCCCAGGGAAAGCTGGGCCTTA
>CAZFEA010000060.1:0-12550 GCA_964518085.1 uncultured Dehalococcoidia bacterium | reverse complement strand
AAATGGCTGAACACCCTAATGATTATCGGTAACCTGATTTATGAGGCAACAATAACCTTTTCGGTAACACTTATTTTTGACGCAACACGGAATGAAGGCAGGAGCGGTTCGTCTTCCCCTTCAAGGTTGCCAGAGGCCCGGCGCGGCCTATTTCGGCTTGTCGCCGAGGTGCTTTTTGAAGAACTCGATGGTGCGTTGCATCGAGAGTTTGGCCACCTCGGGGCGGTGTCTCTGCTTGTCCGCGGGGTCCAGCCAGCCGTGACCGGCGCCTTCGTAGTAATATACCTCGTTGACCTTCTTGAACTGCTTTAGCTGGTTCTCGAATTTCTGCGCTTCCGCCGGCGCAGTGGTGGTATCGGCCAGGCCGTAATGTCCCTGCAGTGGACAGCTCAGTTTTTCCACCTCTTTCGGGTCGGGCCAGATGCTATGGTGAAAAATTACCGCGGCGTCAAAGTTGGCGCTGCGGCAGGCAGCCAGGATGGCCAGCCCGCCGCCCATGCAGAACCCCATTACCCCCACCCTGTCGGAAACGAAGGGCAGGCTTTTCAAGTAAGGGACGGCGTCTATCATCTCCTGCACCGCAGCGTTGACGTCCAGCGACGTCTTCAACTTGCCCGCAGTTGCGAAATCACTGGTGGACTGTCCATGGAAAAGGTCGGGGGTAAGGGCCACGAAGCCTTCCGCGGCCATTATCCGGTTAAACTCCCGGCTCCAGTCCACCAGGCCCCACCACTCGTGGCCGATAACGATTGCCGGCCAGCGCCCCGGCGCTATGGGACGGCTCAAGAAGCCGTCCGACCTTCCGCCCTTTCCCGTGTACAGAGCATGCATGGATACGATGGTTTCTGCCATTTTCTTTTACCTCCTGAAGTAATAAGTATCAAGTAGCAAGTAACCAGTGACAAAATATCAAGCGTCTAATCCAGGTTCCAGGTGTCGTTGCGGATTCTGGCCCGGCGAGCACCATGAAGTATGAAAAACCATGTCTTACAGTCAGGGATGCCCCTCATACAGTTGCCACTTGCCAATTGCCATTTGTCACTTGTTACTTGCTCAGAAAATACCGCCATCTCCCCCTTTGAAAAAGGGGGACTGAGGGGGATTTAAGAAACAGGCAAAATCCCCCTGTATCCCCCTTTTGCGAAAGGGGGAGGTAAACTGGGTCTCCTCGCGTTGATAGGCCATTTTCATCCTTCATGGTGCCCGCCGCCAGCGGGCATGGGTGCTTGTTACTTGTAACTTATTTTTCATGCATTGAACCTGTTCATAGCGGCCTGCAGGCCCTCTTTCAGGGTCAGGATGATGGACTCGCAGGCATGGTCGATAGCCGCAAAGATGGCCTCCTTTTCTTCACCGGCAAAGCCGGTAAGGACGAAATCGATTACCGGTTCTATTCCTGCTTCGGCTGCCGGCCGGCCGATGCCGATGCGAAGCCGCGCAAAATCCTGGCTGCCCAGGGCGGCAATGATCGACTTCAACCCATTGTGCCCGCCGGCGCCGCCGGAAGGCCGGATGCGGATTTTCCCAGCGGGCAGGTCAAGGTCATCGCAAATCACCATAATTTCCGCCAGCGGCAGCCGGTATTTGTCTACCAGTCCCTGGACGGAAAGCCCGCTCAGGTTCATGTATGTCTGTGGTTTGGCCAGGATAACCCGGTGATCGTCGATCTCTCCCTGGGCGATCTTAGCCTTGCTCTGTTTGCGGTCGAAGGATAGCCCGTGTTGCTGGGCGAGGCGGTCCACCACCATAAAGCCGATATTGTGGCGGTGCCGGACATATTCCTTGCCCGGGTTGCCCAGACCGACGATAAGTTTCAATATGGCGTTATCTTCCGTAGAGATTTAATCACCATTGAACGCGATGTCTCACAGGCGAGACCCTGTGGTACCGGCTATTTTTCCGGCAAACATATTAACTTCCTTCCTGCTTCCAACTTCTCACTTCTCACTTCTCGCCTCCGCCTCTTCCAGCAGTTTGACGAACTCTTCTTCATTGAGCAGTTTGGTGCCCAGCGTCCTGGCGCGGTCCAGTTTGGAGCCGGGTTCGGATCCCACGATCACGTAAGCCGTCCGGCGGGTGACATTATCCCCGGCCTCGCCGCCGAGGGCCTTTATGCGGCCCTCGGCCTGGGGCCGGGTAAATACCTCCAGGCGCCCGGTCAAAACGAATTCCTGGCCCTTCAGCGGCATCGGGACCTCTTCCTTGCCGGCCTCTTTTTCCAGTCTCACGCCGGTCTTTTTCAATTTCTCCAGCACGGACCGGTTTTCTTCCTGCTGAAAGAACCTGAAAATGCTCTCGGCCACCTTGGGTCCGATGCTGGGAATGGCCATCAGGTCTTCGATCGAGGCGGCGGCCAGTTGGTCCATGCTGTCGAAATGCCTTGCCAGGAGTTCGGCGGTCTCGCCGCCGACATGAAAGATGCCCAGGGAGTTTATGATCCGGGCCAGGGGCCGCTGCTTGCTTTTTTCGATGTTTTTCAGTAGATTGTCGGCGCTTTTTTCACCCATGCGCGGCAGGGTCATCAGCTTGTCTCAGTTTCGAGAGGCAAAGTGCTCCAATCGCCGCTGCAGTTGCACCGGGCAACTCAGGTTGGGACAATGGACAGCTACTTCGCCGGGCAGCCGGATGGCATCGGCGCCGCACGCCGGGCAGCGGTCCGGCATGACAAACTTCTTCTCCTGCCCGGTCCTCAGGCTGACTACCGGGCCTACTACCTCGGGGATGACTTCGCCGGCCCGTTGCACGATTACGGTATCGCCTTCGCGAATGTCCTTTCGGTGGATATCCTGCTCATTATGCAGGGCGGCCTTGCTGATTACTACTCCGCCGACATTCACCGGTTTCAGCACCGCGTAGGGGTTGAGCGTCCCCGTCCGTCCGACACTGATCCTGATTTCCTGCAAAATGGTGTTAGCCTGGATGGCCGGAAACTTGTAAGCGATGGCCCACCGGGGCTCGTGTCCTATCGCTCCCAGTTCGTTCTGATAATGGATAGAGTTGACCTTGGCAACTATCCCGTCCGACTCGTAAGGCAACTGGTGTCTCTTTTCCGCCCACTCCTGGTAATACTCTTCCACCTTATCCACGTTTTCACAATACCGGTTGTGAGGATTTGTCTTGAAACCGAGAGAGGTAAGATATTGCAGAATCTCCCGGTGGTTGTCGGGGACTGCCTTTCCTTCGGCCCAGCCAAGGCTATAGACATAAATGTCCAGGGGACGTTTTGCGGTAATGCGGGGATCGAGCTGGCGCACCGACCCGGCGGCCGCATTGCGCGGGTTGGCGAAAATGGGCAGTCCCTGGGCCTCACGTTCCTGGTTTATCTTCTTGAACCCGGCTATGGGCAGATAGACCTCACCGCGGACCTCGAAGCGGGGCGGCGCATCCCCGGGGACGGACAGGGGTATGCTCCTGATGGTCCTCAGGTTCTGGGTAACATCTTCGCCACGGAACCCATCGCCTCGGGTGGCGCCGTGGTGAAGCTGTCCATCTATGTAAGTCAATGCCACCGCCAGACCGTCCATCTTTAGCTCGGAGCAGAGGTCAAAGTCAGCCCTTCCGAGGAGCCGGCTTGCCCGGCGGTGCCATTCGCGGAGTTCCTCCGGAGAAAAAGCGTTGGCCAGGCTCAAAAGAGGCAGAGGGTGCTCGATTATGCCGAATTGCTCGAGGGGCGCGGCGCCAACCCGCTGGGTCGGGGAGTCAGGCGTAATGAGCCCGGGATTCGCCTCTTCCAGCAATCTCAGGTCTTTCATCAACCGGTCGAACTCCGCGTCGCTGAGCTCGGGGCTGTCCAGGACATAGTACCGGTAGTTGTGGTAGTTGATCTGGTCCCTGAGTTGCTTTATTCGCTCTGGTATGCTGGTGGTGTCAGGCATGGGGTTCTCCTGAACGATAGGTCATGGCGAGCGCAGCGAAGCAATCCCGTGAGGGTGCGAATTACGGTATCACAGGCGTCCTCGCCTGTGAGGCATTGTTTACATCCTTTGATGGTGCTCGCAGGCGAGCATCAGTGATTGCTTAGAGTATAGCATAAGCAATGCCCGCCCTACCCCCTGGCTGGCCCCTACCGGGGAACTGGATTATAATAGAGCCAAGAGGTAACCGAATGGTCAAGAAAATCGGCGCTTTCCTTCCGGTGCTCCTGGCCCTGATGCTGATTGCCTGCGATGTCCTTCCCGGCATTTCGCCGCCCACGCCGCTGGAGACGCAGTTTACCGTGGAGCCGGGGAAGAAACATTCGATAGCTGTAATGGTTCGTGAAGGGCGCTCGCTGGAAGGGACCTTCAGCATTAGCGGGGGTGAGAATTTCATTGATTTCTCGATCAGGGGGCCCAATGGAGAACTATCCTATGGCGTGGTGCGGGCGGTGGGTGGACGGACCTTCGAGATGACCGCGGATAAGGAAGGCACCTATACTATGTGGTTTGACAATAGCTTTTCCTTTGGCTCGGCGCGGCAGATATCGTTGCGGTACATCGTGAGGTGACGCCGTCCCCGTAGGGGCGACGCCAGGGGCCCAGCACCTGGCAACATCCATGCTTGTGGCTGGCGAGCCGTCCTGACGCCGCTGCCACCACCCCCACTGGCTCGCCCCTACTCCCCACCCCGGCACGCGGCAGCGTGCCGCTACTGACTCCTAACTCCTCAACGCCTGCTCCAGGTCCTCCAGCAGGTCATCAACATTCTCCAGCCCCACTGATAGCCTGATGAGCTCATCGGTAATACCGGTCTTCCGCCTGAAATCGGCCGGCATCGAGGCATGGCTCATGGTTGCCGGATGCTCGGTCAGGGACGTGGTGCCGCCCAGCGATATTGCCAGGGTAAACAGTTTGAGTTTTCTCAAGAATGCGTCAACATCGCCGGCTCCGCCTTTGATCTCAAAGGAAACCATGCCTCCAAACCCTTTCATCTGCCTCCTGGCGAGTTGGTGGCCGGGATGGGTCTCCAGCCCCGGATAGAATGTCGTCCCCACCCGGGGATGTCTGGCCAGGTATCGCGCCACGGCCATGGCGTTTTGCTCATGTTGTTTCATCCTGATCGGAAGGGTCTCGATGCCCCGGAGGACCAGCCAGGAATCGAAGGGGGCGGCGCCGGTACCCATGGCATTCAGCAGGTAGTGAATGCGCTGGCTGAGCTCGTCGCTTGTCGTTACCACGGCCCCACCGACGACATCACAGTGTCCGTTCAGATACTTGGTTGTGGAATGCACCACCAGGTCGATGCCGAACTCGATGGGGCGCAAGAAGCAGGGTGTAGCGAAGGTATTATCCATCACCGTTAGTATGCCGCGCCTTCGGGCGATACCGGCTACCATTTCGAGGTTGACAATATTGAGCAATGGATTTGAAGGCGTTTCCAGCCATATCATGCGGGTGTTGGGTCTGATGGCCTGCTCGATCTTTTGGCCATCGTCGAGCCTCAAAAAAGTGCAGTCAAGCCCGCAATCACGCATGACTTCCTGCAAAAGCCTGTAGGTCCCACCAAAGACTTCGTCGGCACAAATGACATGGTCCCCGGCCTTGAGCAGATGCATGACGGTTGCTTCCGCGGCCGTGCCGGTGGCAAAGGCAAAACCGGCCTTGCCCCCCTCCAGCCGGGCAATAGTATCTTCCAGGACTTTTCGGGTAGGATTCGCGGTGCGTGAATAATCGTAGCCCCGCGTCTTGCCTACATCCTCAAAAGCAAAGTTGGATGTTTGGTAGATCGGCGGAGAAATGGCGCCGTACATCGGGTCAGGCCGCTGCCCGGCATGGATGGCAATGGTCTCGAATCGCATGGGTCTAACCTACTTCAACTGGGCGGCGAAGATCTCTCTGCTGGTCCTCATCATTTCCAGCATTTTCTTGACCATGTATTCGGTATCGGAGTCTATATACCTGATCCCCTCTTTGAACAGGCGGTCGGGGGCCATGTCCACCGGGACGTCCAGTCGGCGGCTTTGCTCTTTGCTGGCCTGGACCATTACCGTTTGCCCTTCCCTGGAGAGGAACCAGTTGATGAACACTTTGGCCGCGTTGGGATGCGCCGGTTTCGAGAGCAACGATATGGACCCCAGCGCTGAACCAAAATAGGTGCCTTCGGCAGGCACCACATGGCCCAGCGGGGCCCCGAACCGGCGCATTTCTTCCATCATGATGAAGTCGAAGCCCAGGGCGATGGGATATTTTCCCCTGGCTACGGATTCAATCTGACCCCTGAGGTCCCGGGTGATAACCGGGTTTTGCTTTGCAACCCCGCGGAGATAGTCCACACCCATTATTTCGCTCAAAGCGGCTGTAATGCCGCTGCCGGTGCCGCCGATGGACGGGTCATGCATTATTATTTGCCCTTTCCATTTGGGGTCCAGCAAGTTGCGCCATGACTTAAGTTCATCCGGCTTCACCGTGTCAGTGTTCACCGCCATGGTTGGTCCGACCCGGCCAATGTATTTGAGGACCTTGTTTTCTTTGTCATAGAAGGGAAGTTTCTTATCCCTCCACACCTCGCCATCAACGACCTCGGGGAGGACCAGTACCTTGTCCAGTGGCTCGGCCGCGCCGGCAGCCAGCACAGACATCAGCCCCGGAATCGAGGCCGTTACCAGGTCCCTGGCGTAGATACCGGAACGCCTTTCCGCTTCCACCTTCGCCCAGAGCTCGGACCAGTTGCCGGAGGCGCTTTCAACTTCAATGCCATATTTTTCCTTGAAGGCCGAGGCCAGGGCATCCCGGGTAGTGGGCGGAAACCTGGTGATGATGCTGACGGAACCTTCCTTCCTGGCGGCGGCGACGGTCGCCTGCCAGTCCTGCTCTCTGGTAGGTTTTGGACTGGTCGTTTGCCGGTCCGGAGCCCGGACAGTTGCCTCCGGCGATGGGGCCTTTGCTCCCGTGCACGCCAGAAGCAACAGGCTCAACATTGGAACAAAAAGCGGTAGCTTGAAGGGTGTGCTTGTTCTCAAGGGGGCCTCCATGGTGGTTAGAATGAAAAAATGTTTGATTTTTCAGGGCTCCTGGAACAGCCAGGTCGTCAGATAACGCTCGCCGGTATCCGGCAATACTACCACGATCAGCTTCCCCGCACTCTCCGCCCGCCTGGCCACTTCCATGGCCGCCCAGGTTGCCGCGCCAGAAGATATGCCCGCCAGGATGCCTTCTTCTTTTGCCAGCCTGCGGGCAATGACCCCGGCGTCCTCATTGGCCACCTGGATGATCTCATCGACGAGGCCCAGGTTCAAGACCTGGGGTACAAAGCCGGCTCCGATGCCCTGGATTTTGTGTGGTCCGGGTTTCCCTCCGGACAAGACCGGGGAAGCAGAAGGCTCAACGGCAATCGCTTTGAACCCGGGCTTCCTTTTCTTGATGACCTCGGTGACGCCGGTGATGGTCCCGCCGGTGCCGACGCCGGAAACGAGTATGTCGACCCGGCCCTCGGTGTCCCTCCAGATTTCCTCGGCAGTGGTAACCCGGTGTATCTCAGGGTTTGAGGGATTCTTGAATTGCTGGGGCATAAAGAAGCCGGGATTGTCGGCCAGGATTTGTTCCGCCTTCCTGATGGCGCCGGGCATCCCCTCGGCGCCGGGAGTAAGCACCAGTTCCGCGCCGAGGACTTTCAGCAGTTGGCGCCTTTCCATGGACATGGCGTCCGGCATGGTCAGGATAAGCCGGTAGCCACGGGCGGCGGCGACAAAGGCCAGCGCGATGCCGGTATTGCCGCTGGTCGGCTCAATAATAGTGGCGCCTTTCTTGAGTAACCCCCTTTCCTCGGCATCGACGATCATGGAAACGCCTATCCTGTCTTTGACGCTGGCCAGGGGGTTGAAGGACTCCAGCTTGGCGACGACCTGTGCTTTGAGGCCCGCCGTGATGCGGTTCAGTCTTACCAGCGGGGTATTGCCGATCAGTTCGGTGGAGTCCGCGGCTATGCCGCGGGTTATTACCGGGATATCTACCGTCTTGAATCGGATTTTTTCCACTTTTTCCGGCATTTACCCTTGCCTCCTTCAGTTATCTTTCGATCTAGCCCGCGAGAATTCAACGGTAGCATAGCATAATTGCCAAAGGGCAAGCAATGATCATTGCTCAGAAAATGTCGCCGTCTCCCCCTTTGAAAAAGGGGGACTAAGGGGGATTTAAGAAACAGGCAAAATCCCCCTGTATCCCCCTTTTGCGAAAGGGGGAGGTAATATCGGTACCACAGGCGGGGACGCCTGTGGTACCGATATACCGCGTTGACCCATTTTCGCGGCTGTGATATAGTACCGCGTTCAGTTCAGTCTGTGGTAGGAGAAAGTCAATGACAAAGACCGTCACGGTTGTGCTGATGATAGGTTTGCTGTTAGTCCTGGGGTGCACTGCTTCGCCTGTTTCTACGCCGGCTGCCGGCACAGGCGTGAAGCCCGGCCAGGCCGGCCCGGTGAAAAGCGATTGGGACAAACTGGTGGAGGCTGCCCGCACCGAAGGGACGCTAAACATCTATTCGGGCGCCGTGCCTCCAGAAGCCAGGACCGCCGCCCAGCAGGCCTTCAAGCAAAAATTCGGCGTTAACATCGAATACACCGCCGGTTCCGGGAGTGAAGTATCCCAGAAGTTCAAGGCCGAGTACGCCGCCGGACTGCGCATTGCCGATATCGTCCAGACCGGGGCAACATCCCTGATCAACTACATCAGGCCGCTCAACGTCACCATCCCCATCGAACCGCTTCTTGTTCTGCCTGAAGTCAAAGACCGGAGCAAATGGCGATTGGGTAAGTACCCTTTCATCGATGATGAGAAACACATGTTCATGATTGTCCTCCTGGCCAATTCCTATTACGTATATAACAAGAACCTGGTTCGGGAAGGCGAAATCACGGCCACACCCGACGTCCTGAATCCGAAGTGGAAGGGTAAGATAACCATGCAGGACCCGAGTGTGACCGGAAACGGGTCCGACTGGTTCAGTTTTACCGTCACCAAGGTACTGGGTCCCGAACGCGGCGAGAAATTCATGCGTGATCTGATAAAACAGGACCCGGTGGTGACCAGGGATAGCCGGCAGCTTACCGAATGGGTGGCCCGGGAAAAGTATCCCATCGGCATCGCGCCCAGCATGTCCATGCCGGTGGAATTCATCCGCGCCGGGGCCCCGATCGCCTTCGCCGCGGTCAATGAACCCCGGTCGTTAACCCCCGGAGGCGGGGTAATAACGACCTTCAAGGATTCCCCTCATCCCAACGCCCGGACGCTTTACCTGAACTGGGTGCTGAGCAAGGAGGGCAGTACAATTTACGCCCCGGCGCACGGTTACCCGCCGACCAGGGTCGACGTTCCAACTGATGCATTCATTCCGGCCCTGATTCCGAAACCGGAAGATATTATGCCTGACCAGGAATATGAGTTGAAGAAGGGGCAACTGCTCAAGCTGTCAGGGGAGATTTTCGGCAGCCTGCGGAAATAAGTTGAAAAATTGAAAAATTGCAAGATTGCAAGAGCCATACAGGAGGATAAGAGTTATGCCAGAAAACGACCAGGTTATTGACACCGATGTCCTGGTGATCGGCGGCGGGCTGGCCGGCTGCTGGGCCGCCATCCGGGCGCGGGACTTCGTTCCAAATGTCACCATAATGGAAAAGGCGGTGGTGGCCAGGAGCGGCGCCAGCGTGTTTACCAACAGCATGCTGGCCCCGGTTGAGGACAGGGACCTCGACCAGATGCTGGCCGAGGTAGTGGATTCCGGCGAGTGGCTGAGCGACCAGGACTGGGTCAAAGTTCTCCTGCAGGAGCAGAGGCTCCGCATTGCCGACCTGGTTAGCTGGGGCGCTCCCTTTGAACGCACCGCCGACGGCAAGCTGGCTACCACCCCCGGCCGCGGTCACAAGAAGACGGCGCTGGTAATGATCAACGGCCACCGTTTGATGGACCTGATGAGGCGGAAGGTCGAGGAAAAGGGCGTTAAGACCATATCCCGCGTCATGGGCCTGGACCTGTTGACCTCGGACGGCAAACATCCTACCTCGGGCAGCGTTGTCGGCGCGGTAGGTGTGGATACCCGCACCGGCCGGTTTGTCGTCTGCCGCGCTAAAGCGGTTATCATCAGTACCGGAGTAATGGACTGTAAACTGCGCGCCGATTTCATTCATAACTGCACTGGCGACGGCATGGCCATGGCCATGCGGGCCGGCGCCCAGCTTCTGGGCATGGAGTTCTGCACCCACAGCCGGCTGACTTCTTTCAATGAACATTACCGCTGGGGCGGCTCGAGCCTGCTGCAGGGATTGGGCGCACGCTTCATCAACGGCAAGGGCGAGGAGTTCATTGGCGTTTACGACCCGGAGCTCAAAAACCGGTCGAAACTGGCCTGGATATGTATGGCCATTGCCAAGGAGTGCTTTGAGGGCCGCGGACCGGTATACCTGGACATGCGGTCCTACACCCCGGAAAAGGTAGCCCTGGCGGTAAAGCTGTTGCCATCGCAGATGAGGTCCTTCAGTCGCATCAATATCGACGTATTGCAGAAACCGGTAAAGATCACACCGGTGGTGTCGATCTCTTCGAGCAGCGGCAACGGCGGCCTGCGGATCGACACATCCTGCAGATCTACCTTGCCCGGCCTGTGGGCCGCCGGTTCTGCGGCCAAGAACCTGATTCACGGGACCTATGCCATCGGCGGAATCAACCTGGCCTACTGCAACACCTCCGGATGGCGGGCGGGAGAAAATGCCGGCCGCGCCGCTGCCGGGGCGAGGCGGGTGTCCCATGACCGGGCGCAGGTGGCCCGGCTCAAGAAGGCTACACTGTCCCCCCTTGACGGCAAAGGCTGGCTGCCCGACGAGGTGATGCACCGGATACATCGCAACATACTGACCACCGGCGTGTGCATGTTCAAGAATGCGCAGCGGCTGAAGGCAGCCCTCAAGGAGATCGGGGAGCTCTCTGAACAACCGGTCTCCGCACCCGATCCTCATGAACTGGCCAAGGCCCACGAGATCAAGAATATCCTGGCCATGGCGGAGCTTTCATTGGAGGCGTCGCTGCTGAGACAGGAAAGCCGGGACAGCCATTACCGGGAAGAGTTTCCCTACCGTGACGACCAGAACTGGCTCAAATGGATAGGCGCCAGGCTAACCCCGGGAGGCAGGACCAAAATCGAGGCCATTCCCGTTCCCTATGAGAGATTCGCGGTCAAACCGGCCCAGAGACGCCAGATACCATATCCTATTCAATATGCTTTGAAAGCCGGGAGTAAATAACCATGGCTATAACTAAAGTCGACCTGAACCTTTGTGATGCATGCGGCATCTGCTTTGACAGTTGCCCGTGCGATGTCCTGCGCCCTGCTGAAGACGGGAAAGCGCTAATCGCCTATCCTGATGATTGCCAGACGTGCTACCTGTGCGAGGACGATTGCCCCAGGCGGGCAATAGATGTCGACGTGTACATTCCTTATGTGCCGGTGCCGTACAGGTGCTAGCAGTCTCCCCCTTTGAAAAAGGGGGACAAAGGGGGATTTGAGAGCATTGAGTTTCAAACCACGCTCCCCCTGTGTCCCCCTTTCGCGAAAGGGGGAAGCTTATGATCTTTTAGTCTGTTTTGGAGATAATCCATGGATGACCTGCGAACCTGGCTGGGCAAGGTTGCCGAGGCCGGAGAGCTAAAACAGATAGATGGCGCCAACTGGGACCTGGAGATCGGCTGCCTGACCGCACTGAACTGGGCCAAACCCAATCCCGACGCCCTGCTGTTCGATAACATCCCCGGCTACCCGAAAAGCTTCAGGGTGCTTACCGGGTCGACCTCCACCGCCCGCCGCGTCTCGTTGACCTTCAATTTGCCGCAGACCTCTTCGGCGCCCGAACTGATCAACCTGTTCCGGAGCAATCTGAGGAAGTGGGATGCCGGCGTTGAGAATTTCAAGCCTGTCTGGGTCAGGTCCGGCCCGATCCTGGAAAATGTCATGAAAGGCGACGAGGTCAACCTCTGGAAGTTCCCGGTTCCGAGATACCATGAGGAGGACGGAGGGCGCTACATCGGCACCGGCGACGCCGTCATTACCCAGGACCCCGACACCGGAGCGCCCAACATGGGTACCTACCGGATCATGGTCCAGAACGAGAGGACCACCGCCCTGTTCGTTGCCGCGGGCAAACACGGCCGCATTCATTATGAGAAGTACCACGACCGGGGGAAGCCCTGCCCGGTACTGGTTTCGGTGGGGCATCACCCCCTGGTATTCCGTACCGCATCGACAGAGATACCGCCGGCCCAGGAGTTTAACTACATCGGCGCGGTAATGGGCGAGCCGATGAAAGTCATCAGGGAGGAGGTCACCGGTCTTCCCATGCCCGCCGATAGTGAAATGGTAATTGCCGGTTTCTGCCCTCCCGGCAAGACCATGCCCGAAGGACCGTTTGGCGAGTGGACGGGCTACTATGCCAGCGGCGAGACCCCGGCCCCCATCCTCGAGGTGGCAAGAATCTACCACCGGAATGATCCCGTCCTGGTCGGCTCGCCGCCGGGGCGGGCGCCCAGCGATTCCAGCTACTTCCGGGGCATCATGGTCAGCGCCATGGTACATAACGAGCTGGTTCAGGCGG
>CAZFEA010000059.1:7772-12565 GCA_964518085.1 uncultured Dehalococcoidia bacterium | reverse complement strand
GGTACGACAGGCTTTCTAGCCTGTCGCTGCAGGCTGGAAAGCCTGCAGTACCGTCGCTTCGCTCGCAACAAAACTTATACTAACGACAGGACTCTAGTTGCGTTTGTTCCTGGCATACGCCCACTGGCTGGCGATAATCCAGGATACGGCCAGCACCGCCACCATGCCCAGAAGCACGTATTCGATTTGTTTGATCGGCCAGGCATATTCCGGCACACCAGGGGCAATGCTCTCCGGCGACGGGCCGGCGGTTTCCCCCGCGGTAGCCGGGGCCGGTGCTGCGGTCCCATCTCCAGCTACCGGCGACTCAGGGGCGGCTGGCGCCGGCTCGGGGGTTGCCGGGGTCGTTTCCGGGCCAGGCAGGACACGCATCCTGCCCACCCCTCCTGGAGTCCCTTCGGGTACCGGCGCCGGCTCCGGCGTGGCTACGGGGGCAAGGGCGGCGGTGGTGACCGGCGGGGGAGTGGAGAGGGGCGCCTTGGGATAAACGTTCCAGTAGTCCCCGGTCCATACCAGGGCCAGTAGAAAAGCGGTTGCCGCCGTTGCCAGTCGCAAAATGCCGAAGGGGACAGGCCGGCGGACAGGCCGGTAAGAAACGATATGGAAGGAACGGGGTATAGCTACTGAGGGCATGAGGCTCAGTACACTCTTGGTGGCTCGAAGCGACGTAAGTTCTCCTCGGCATGGTTTGCAGGAGGCAAGGTGCTTCTCCATTGAAGCCTTTTCAGAGGAGGTGACCTGACCATCGATGTAGGCTGAAAGTTGCTCCTGAATGCCCTCGCAGCCTTGCTTCCTGAAAAATCCGTGCATAGTTTTGAGTTCCCGTTCCTTCTACCTATTAAGACGAATTTGGTAGCCAAAAAGTTCCCCTGTTTTTACCAAAAAGTCCCGGAGGTGCCCGCGGCCGCGGGAAATCCTTGATCTCACAGTTCCTACGGAGGTACCCATTACGCTGGCGATCTCTTCATAGTCCATTCCCTGCATGTCGCACAGGACCACCGCCAGCCTCTGGTCGGGATCGAGTTCGTTAAGTCCTCTCTGCACGGCTTCTTCCAGCATCTTCCGCTCAGCCAGTTCTACGGGGGAGTCTTCCAATGGGGCGGCAGGCTCTTTCAAGCCTGGCAGGCTGGCCTCCAGCGAAGTGCCCGGACGGCGCTTCGAAAGTCGCAGTTGGTCGCGGCAGGTGTTGGCCGCGATGCGCAGCAGCCAGGCCCGGAAGTTGCCGCCGCGAAAGCCATCAATGCCCTGCCACGCTGAAATGAAGGCCTCCTGGGTGGCATCCTCGGCGGAATGCTGGTTCCCCAGCATTCGCAAGGCAAGGTTATAAACGTTGGCCTGGTAGTGCTCCACCAGCACATTAAAACACACCACCTCGCCCTGCTTGCAGCGCCTTATAAGCTCACTTTCTTCCATCACGTTTTGGAGGCGCCCAGTCTTTCCTCGTTGTTGATCTTTCCATCCCTGAAGTTCACGATCCGCTGGGTATACCCAGCAATGTCTCTTTCGTGCGTCACAACAACTATAGTTATGCCGTCTCTCCGGTTCAGGGTCTGGAATATCTCCATGATCTCATGACTGGTCCTGGTATCAAGGTTCCCCGTCGGCTCATCGGCCAGGATCAGCGCAGGTTGCTGGACCAGGGCCCTGGCAATGGCCACCCGCTGTTGCTCACCACCGGAGAGCTCTTTTGGCTTGTGCTTGCCCCGTTTGGCCAGTCCTACCTTTTCCAGCGCCTCGTAGGCCTTCTGATGACGGTTTTTCGCCCCGCTGTAGACCATGGGCAATTCCACATTTTCTATGGCGCTGGTCCGGGGCAGCAAATTGTAGGACTGAAAAACAAAGCCCAGCCTCTTGCTCCGGACCTCCGCCAGTTTGTTGTCACCGAGCTTGCTCACTTCCAGTCCTTCGAGAAAATAGCTGCCGGATGAAGGTCTATCGAGGCAGCCGAGGATATTCATGAAGGTGGACTTGCCCGAACCCGAGGGCCCCATGATGGCCACCATCTCCCCGGCGTCTATCCTGAGAGAGACGTCACACAGGGCATTGACCTCGATCCTTCCCATTTTGTAGACCTTGCAAAGGTCCTTAACTTCAATCATTTCTTGCTCCGAAACTGTCGCCGTCTCCCCCATTGAAAAAGGGGGACTACACGTCAATGGCTAATCATAATGTAAAGCCTGAATGGGGTCCATCCTGGCAGCCCGGCTGGCAGGGTAGACGCCGAAGAATAGTCCTATTCCAATAGCTACCGCCAGCGCCAGGATACTGATGCCTGGCGTGATGGCCGTACGCAAGGTTGTCCCCCCAAAATTGACGCCATTCAGCGAGTTGGAGCCGAAATAGCCGGCCACAAAACCGATTATGGCGCCGCTGAAACTCATGGTGCCCGATTCTATGAGAAACTGGAGCAGTATGTGCCGTCCCTTGGCGCCTACCGCCTTCCGTATGCCGATTTCCCTGGTGCGTTCGGTTACCGTCACCAGCATGATATTCATGATACCGATGCCGCCCACCAGCAGGGAAATGCCGGCGATAGCTCCCAGGAACATGGTCATGACACCGGTCACTGAAGAAAGGGTGGCGATGATGTCTTCCTGACTGAGGACATTGAAGTCCTCGCTTCCCGGCGCCACCCGGTGCTGCTGCCTCATGATCTCGCTCACCTGCTCCTTGGCCGCCTGTATCCGCTCCGGGTCAGCGACGGTGACATTTATGCCGGCAACCCTCTGGGAGCCGGCGGTGCCTCTCTGGGCCTGCATGCGTGTCTGCATGGTGGTGATGGGGATCATGACCACGTCGTCCGAGTTGCCAAACCCGGTGCCGCCCTTGGGCTTCAAAATGCCGATCACCCTGAACTGGATGCCCTGCATCTTGATAAACTGATCGACGGGGTCGATGCCGCCGAACAGGTTCTGTGAGGTGGTAGCCCCCAGTACGGCCACCAGGGAACGTCCCTGGACGTGGTACGGCTCGATAAATTCGCCGGCGGCCAGTTCCCAGTTCCGGACATACTGGAACTCGTTGGTCACTCCCTGGGCCTGGGTGCGGGTGTTAACCGAGCCGGCGACGATCTGGGCACCGGTCTGGGTATAGGGCGCGACCATTTTCACGTCAGGCGCCAGCACCGGGTTGTTCAGGGCGGCGGCATCCTGCAGCGTCAACATGGCGGTCCCGGCGCCGCCGCGCACCCCCTGGGTGGACTGCTGCCCGGGAGTAATCATCACCAGATTGGTCCCGACGCCCTGGATTCGCTCGGTAATGGCGGCCTGTGCCCCGGTGCCTATAGAGGACAGGGCGATTACCGCGGCCACCCCTATCACTATGCCGAGCATGGTCAGGGACGACCTCAACTTGTTGGCGCCTATGCCGCGCAGGGCCAGAAAAACGCTATCAAGTATGTTCAAAGTGATACTCCATGCTCGCTTGCGAGCACCATCAAAGGATGAAAACAATGTCTCACAGGCAGGGCCGCCGGTGGTACCGGTATTTTGGTAACCAAGTTTTACTTCAGGCCGGGTATCAGGCCGCCGCCGGGCAGTCTTGGCGGGCCCTGGGGAGATGTAGTCGCCTGGACAACCACCCTATCTCCCTCCTTCAGGCCTCCGGTTATCTCGGTATACTGGTCGTTGGTCATGCCCGTCTTGACTGCCCTTTCCTGCACCTGCTCGTTCACCATGACCTGGACCGTTTGCTGGCCGCCCTGGAGCTTCAGCGCCCGGTTCGGGACGTAAAGAATATCGTCCTTCTTGCTGATAACTATCTTTGCCGTAGCCGAGAGACCGTCTTTGAGCTCCATGGGCGCCGCCCCGGGAGGTGCGCTGCCACGCGCCGGCCCCCTCCCGGCGACCTGACCTCCAGGGGATTGTCCCCGGTCAGCCGCTCCCGATTTGGCCGCCGCTCCGTCTCCGGGGGCGGGTCGCGGTCTATCTGTCGCCGGCCCGGCGCCGGCGTCACCCCGGGCCGTCCCTCTGACATCCCCGCGCGCCCCACCGCCGGTCTGGATCTTGATGGTCATGGCATAGCGTACTACCCCCTGCTGGCTGGTCGACAGCGGCGAGATGGCGTCCACCGTACCGTTAAATGTCTGTCCCCGCACTGCATCCATGGTAACCACCACCGGCATTCCCAACCTCACGCTGTTGACGTCATACTCTTCCACATAGGCGTCTACCCTCGCCTGGGTGGTATCAACCACGGGGATATAAAACGAACCGGGCGCTATGGTGTCGCCTACCTTGGCCTTGAAATCGCCGATAACTCCGTCGAAAGGCGCAATCAGTGTGGACTTGCTCAGGGCATCCCTGGCCTCATCCAACTGGAGCTGGGCGTTGGTAACCTGGATTTCTTTCAACCGCACGTCCAGCGGGTCAGGCGGTTCCTTCATTCTTTCCAGGGCGTTCTCGGCATTGGTAACCGCCAACTGGGCATTGACCACCGCAGCCTCTCTTTGAACGATGTCCAGCGCCTCTCCGGACTTCTTGCCTACCATATCATTCAAATTAAACTTGGCCGTGGCCAGATTGGTTTCCGCAGTAGCCACGGCGTCCCTGGCCCTGGCGATGTTATTCTTCCCCGTGGTCACATTGTTCTCCGCCTGGCGCATCGCCAACTCCAAGGCCTCATTGGCCTTCAGCACGTCAAACTCGGTAGCCCTGGGCTTGCCGGCTACGAATTCGCCCATCTCCTTCTGCCTGGCCAGCACCGCTTCCGTGGCCTCCTTGATCGCCTGGGCATCTTTGCGGGCCGTGGTCTCGACATCTTCCTGAGCGCTGGCCAGGGAATTAACAGCATTG
>CAZFEA010000059.1:0-7762 GCA_964518085.1 uncultured Dehalococcoidia bacterium | reverse complement strand
TTGCGCACCGCCGCCTCGGCTTTGGCAAAATCATTCTCAGTATAGGGATTCTGGGCCTTCTTCAAGGCTTCCAGCGCTACCGCAAGGTTAGATTTGGCGGTAACGATGGCATTTTCCGCCTTTACAAAATCATCAGCCTTATACAGAGATTGTTTGATCTTTTCCAACGAAATCCGGGCCGTTTCCAGATTGGTTTCCAGCCTGGTTATGTTCTTTTCCTGGTCGGAAGTGTCCAGCCGGGCAATCACCTGCCCTTTGGTCGCCCGGCTACCCATGCTTACATTCAGCTCCGAAAGTATCGCATTGCCTGCCTGGGAGCCGCTTATCGCCCCGCTGAAACCCAGCTTGGTTATTTGAGGCAGGGTGATGGTCCCACTGGAGGTGACCGCAATTTCCAGAGAGCCGCGGTTTACCGTGGCCGTGTTGGGCGGTTGGGCCACCGCCTTCTGTTGAAAAGGCATATTCTGGCAGCCCGCCGCTACCAGCAGCAACACTACCAGGACCATCGCCACAATGGAACTGATTTTCATGGGTCTCCTCCAAGTTTGTCGAGTTTGCCTGTTATCCTTCATGTTAGCATACCATGCGCTCTTGTGAAACAAATATATGATTAAATTGTTAAGAAATAGTTAAGAGCCTGCCCCTGAGGCGAGACCGGAGAAGCAAAGTCACCTGAATCTCTCACCTCTTCGGTTTGCTCAGGGCAGGCTCCTGGTAGCGGGTTGCCTGAATCCGTGCAGGTCGTAGGGGCAGACCTGCGTGTCTGCCCGCGGACAAACACACAGGTTCGCCCCTACGGCGTTGTGGATATCCGCGAACCGCGCTAGTTGGTTGTGCCGGGAGTGGGCGAGATCACCGGGGGCGGACCCGGTTTCCCGGGCGGGACAAAGCCAGGTCCCCGTCTCCCGAAACCGCGCTTTCCGTGCGGCCCGCCGAAGCCTGGACCACGGTCAAAGCCCGGGCCCATCGGGACATCAGGTCTCGACTTCCACCAGACTCTGTACTGGTCGGCCTGCTGCTGAGTGATCCGGCCCTGCTCCACCATTCTCTTCAACTGGTTATCCAGGGCTTCGTCCCTCATTTCGCGCCGGGCCTGGGCAAAGGCGCTTTCCAGCTTCTGCTGCTCAATGCCAAGGATGGCCGCGGCACGCGCGAACAGGGTCTTGCCCGCCGCCGGCCTGTTCTGGTTTGCCGTCTGGGCATAGACTGCGCCGCCTATGGTACCCGCCAGGACTACTGCCGCCAGAGCGGCTATCACGATGAATTTTTTCTTGCGCCACATGATGTTTCACCTCCTTTCTTCTTGCAATTATCATCGGGGTGACAGCGCGCTGTCGTCCGACTTATGATCACTTTACCAGCAAGGTGTTAAGATGCGGTTAAGTTTTGTCGGGGAGAGGAGACAGCGAGTTGTTTTGGTAACAATCACCCATGCCCCCTTGCCAGGGGCGCCATCAAGGATGAAAATGGCCTATTATCGCGAGGAGACCCAGTTTACCTCCCCCTTTCGCGAAAGGGGGATACAGGGGGATTTTGCCTGTTTCTTAAAGCCCCCTTAGTCTCCCTTTTTCAAATCGGAGCGGGAAGCGGAGGCGGGAGGCGAGAGGCCTAAGCACTGACGGGCAGAGTGAAAGTAAACGAGCTGCCCTTGCCGGGTTGGCTGCTGGCATCGATCTTGCCGCCGTGGGCCTCGACAAACCGGCGGGCGATGGTCAGCCCCAACCCGGTACCCCCGGTGGCCCGAGCCCGGGACTTGTCAACCCGGTAAAAGCGTTCAAATATGAAAGGCAACTCCGAGGCAGGGATGCCGTCACCGGTATCAACCACACCTACCGTGACATATTCTCCTGCTTCACGAGCAGATACTGTTACCCGCCCGCCCGTGGGCGTATGGGTCACAGCATTATCCAGCAAATTGCGCAGCACCTGGGCAATACGGTGATAATCGACGTTGACCGCGGGCAGCCCGTCAGGAAGGTCAACTGCCAGCGATACCCCTCTAAGCCGCGCCGCCGGTTCCATGACGGTTACTTCCTGTTTAATGAGTTGGGTAATGTCTTCAGGCTGGCAGATCAGTCCCAGTTCACCGGCTTCGGCCAGGCTCAAATCCCGGAGTTCGTCCACCAGGAGGGAAAGAGAGCCGACCTGTTTCTCCACCGCCTGGACGGTCGGCGCGTCCGGCTGATGCAGCCCATCCCTTATCGCCTCCAGGTAGCCGCGTATGTTTGTCAGGGGGGTCCTCAGTTCATGGGCGCAATCGGCCACCATCTCTTTTCTGAGACGCTCGGACTTTTCCAATTCGCCGGCCATGGAATTGAAGCTGTGCGCCAGGACGCCGATCTCGCTCTTGTCTTTCAAATGGATTCGCTGGGAAAAATCGCGCCTGCCCAGTTTAGCGGCCGCGGTGACCAGGGCGCCAATGGGAGCGAGTACCTGATGAGACAGCATGATGGTCAGGGCCGCCGCCACCCCGGTCGCCAGCAATCCCCCGAGGAGGAGCAAACGGTTTATTCTTGATACCAGCGCCTCGAACAGGGCCCCACCGGTCCGTTCCGGGGTCAAATACATGGTCCCCAGCAATTCTCCCTCCTGGGCCGGAGGCAGAAATGGAGGAGGTGGTTTGGGAAAGGGACCCTCGGCGCCCTCCCCTCCCCGGGGGGGCCGGGGCAAAAACCGTTGCCGTTCCCTGGGGGGTGATTCCGGATCCTCACCGGATATCCTTCCCTCAGGCGGGGGAAGTGGCCCCCTGCCTTTCAGTCCGGGCGGACGCCGGACCGCCTGCCGGTATAACGGCGTCCCATCCTTGTCGCTGCGATATGTTTGACCGATCAGTTGCTCTTCGGAATCAGCGACCACGGCGCCTGCGGTATCGATGACCACGATACGCTGTCTCTCGGCGTAGCCAATGCGGCTAACGAGGTTCTGGATGCCACTCCAACTACCGGTGGCGCTGTAATACCCGGCCAGCAGAACCTGTATCCGGGCAACATCGATTCTCCGGCTCCGGTCTTCGAAAACCCCGATTTCATCCGTCGTCAGCCGGCTGACATAAAAATATACCGTACCGACAGCCACGAGAACGATCAGGAGAAAGGCAACCAGGAAACGAAAGCGCAGGCTGTGAATCACCCGTTGCCTCCCATATACTTGTAGCCGACGCCGTGTACGTTGACTATGAACCTGGGCCGGCTCAAGTCAGGCTCGAGCTTGCGGCGCAAATTAAGAATATGGACATCGATGGTACGATCAAACCCGTCAAAGTCATAGCCGAGGACTTTGCCCACCAGTTCAGCACGGTTGAAGACCCTTCCCGGCTCCCGAACAAAGACTGCCAGCAGCCGGAATTCGGTCGCGGTAAGATTCAGTTGTTTCCCGGCCAGTTGCGCCTCATGATGAGCAAAATTCATCACCAGCTCGCCATTCTTGATTTCCGCGGGACCCCGCTGAAAACTATCATCCGGGAGGCGCCTCAAGACGGCGCGCACCCTGGCTGCCAGTTCCCTGGGGCTGAATGGCTTGGTAACGTAATCATCGGCTCCGAGGTTCAAACCTGCTATCCGGTCCTGCTCGGTTGTCCTCGCGGTCAGCATGATAATGGGGACTTCTGATTCCGAGCGCAGCCGGCGGGCCACTTCCAGGCCATCCAGGCCGGGCAACATCAGGTCCAGGACGATAAGATCGGGGCGCTTTTCTCTGGCTGAGCGCAGGGCATCCGGACCGTCGTGAGCGGCGAGCACATGATAGCCATCGCGGTTAAGGTAGAGCTTAACCAGCTTGACAGTTTCCAGGTCGTCATCGACAACGAGAACGGTCTTATTTGCCATACTAACAGATATAGTATAGATGAATTGTTAAGAAATTGTTAATGGCCGGTAGCGGCACGCTGCGGCGTGCCCGTTTGCGGCGTGCCCGTTGCCGCGTTCCCATGCTATAATCATCAAATCTTTATGAAGGAGGCATCCCCCATGGCTGACGTAGCTGATCTTCAAGCGGAACTCGATGGCTGGCGCAAACGCGCCCTCCAGGCGGAGAAAGACCTCGCCGCCTGCCGTCCACCAAAGTTACCGCAACCTGCCCCCATGACCCTTGACGCCAGGACTTCTGCCCTTCTGGTGCTGGACCTGACCAACCGCTGCAACGACCCCGCCCAGGTTGCCAGTCAAATAGCCCCGCGGATTAACAAATTCATTGAGAAAACACGGGCAGCCGGGGTGTTGACTATCTACACCATCATGGCCGGAGGCCGGGATACCCAGCAGGGCCAGGTGTGGGACAGTTTTGCCAGAAAGCCCGACGAACCTGTGCTGTGGCCGGACGCTTACGACAAGTTCAGCGGCGGCGAGATCCGTGGTTTCTGCGAGCAAAGAGGGGTGAAGACCGTAATAGTTACCGGGGCTTCCTCGAATTTCGCTGTGCTCTATACGGCAACGACGGCGGCCCGCCTGTACCAGTACAACGTGGTGATTCCGGTGGACGGAATAATAGCCAGGACGCCCTACGAGGACAACTACAGCCTGTACCAGTTTACCGTCCTGCCGGGATCATCCCAGCGGTTCTCATTCACCACGTTGGAAGGAATCACCCTCAAATAATCGGGGTAACGGTTTTACCGCAGAGGACACAGAGGGCCACGGAGGGCGCGTTAGAGATTATTGACCATTCGTCTGATTCCATCCTTGAGATGAAGAACATGGAAATTAATCAGTAATCCAACCTTGTGACCGCTTAATTTCAGGTACGATAGGAGTTGTGCCTCGTGTAACGGTGTCAATTTGTCGACGGCCTTGAGTTCCACAATTACTTCGTCTTCAACAAGCAGGTCTACCCTGTAGCCAGTGTCAATCTTGACGCCATCGTAGACAACCGGTAGGGCTACCTGCGTAAGAACGTTGTATCCCCGTCTGCGAAGCTCATGAACCACGCACGCCTCGTACGCACTTTCGAGCAAACCGGGACCGAGAAGAGAATGCACCCTCATCGCCGCATCAACAATTTGGCCGCTGATCCGGTTAATTTCCATTCCCTAGCCTCCGCGGTCCTCTGCGTCCTCTGTGGTTAACAGTCCGGACAAATACTACTCCACAAGTCCCATACGCATGGCTTTGATGGCGGCATTGGTCCGGTCGGAGACCCCCAGCTTGGCCATTATGCTCTGAACGTGTTTCTTCACCGTCACCTCGTCCAGGATGAGGTCTGTGCAGATTTCCCGGTTGTCCCGTCCCTGGGCCACCAGGCGAAGAACTTCCAATTCCCGGGCAGTCAGTCGTTCCACCATTGCCGGATCGTGCTTGCCCGCGCCGGGGTCCGCCGCAAACCGGGACGGACCCCCTCTAAGCGCCTGGCTCAGGAGACCGCTTCTGACCATAGTTCCGCCACTGACCACAGCCTTGATGGTGTTGCACAGCAGTTCCTTCGAGGCGTCCTTGACAAGATAGCCGGCCGCCCCTGCCCGCAGCGCTTCCACCACATACATTTCACTATCGTACATGGTTAGCACAATGACTGCCACGCCCGGATGCCCGGATTTTATCCGGTGGGTTGCTTCTATGCCATTTATTCCGGGCATTCTTATATCCATCAGGACGACATCCGGCTTGAGCTCAGCAACTTTTGCCAGGGCTTCTTCGGCGTTGCCGGCTGCGCCCACCACTTCGATTCCCGGCTCTCCGCTCAACATCGCCTGGATACCGTCACGCACCACCGGATGATCATCGACGACCAGAATGCAAATACCCCGTTGCCCTTCTAACATTTCGGAACTCCCAACCCGTTTTGGCCGGAAACTTCTGTGGTAACTATGGTCCCGCGTCCCGGACGGCTGATTATCTCAAAGCTCCCGCCCACGATTTCGGCCCGGTGCTGCATGCTCAACAGTCCCCCAACGCGTTTGCTCCTGACGGCAGTCACCACGTCAAAGCCCGGACCATCATCCTGTACCTGCAGGCTGGTGCTTCTGCCCGTGTCGCGGATAGTTACCCCGACATTCGTGGCCTGCGTGGCGTGCCGCCGGATATTGACCAGCGCCTCATGGAAAATACGGTAGAGGACTACTTCTATTTCCCGGGGCGGCCGCCTGGCGTAGTCTGCCTCCAGGTGAACTTTGATGCCTGTATCCGCCTCGAAACGGTGTAGTTCCTCTTCCACCAGGGGAATAAAGCCAAATTCATCAAGCGCCGGCGGGTGGAGGTCATTCATGATGTTGCGGGTCTCAGCCATCGCCTCTTTGAGCAGTTTAGAGGCCCGGACGGCGATTTCCTGGACTGAAGCCCGGTCGCGGGTCATGGACTCCAGTATTTGGACCTGCTGGTAGACCGAAACCAGGGCCTGGGCAATCCGGTCATGGACTTCATAGGCAATCCACTGGCGCTCTCGTTCCTGGGCGGCGATGGTAGCTGCCGCCAGCTTTCGGAGCTGCTGTTCCCGTTCGGATAGCGCGTCTTGCAGATTGCGTTCTTTATGTATGTGTTCGCCGAACTCACGGGCGTAGATCAGCAGTTGCTCGCGCTGCAGCCGGTCAAACGTCTCGCGCACCGGGATGTCGCCGTGTTCAACCATCATCGACACATATTCTACTTTTTGGCTATTGACTATGCAAGGACCGTGGCTTAGACTGTTGGGCGGAATTGGTCGGTGGGGTTCGCACGCGCCTCACCGTTTGGCAGCCACCCCTGGCGCGCTTAACCCACCTTACGTGAGTCTATGTGCCATAACGCCGACTATTCGGCCTTTGACCGGCCCGAAGTGCTGGGTATCACCTTCCATCCCAGAAACGATTGGAGCCCCCCGCCAGCCACGGCAAGAGATTACATGATTCCGGTCTCCCGGGAAGTCTCAGTGTCGGCGCGCTTCTACCCCACCGGGCCAGGGACGACCCCGGGTACGCCGGCTTGCGGGATGACCCCCAGGACACCAGGTCATGAGACGGCGCCGCCAGGCGACCGGACGGCCGCGGCTACCCGAAATGGGGCCCCCTGCATCCTGTTTTTCCACGGCAATGGGGAGGTGGCGTGCGATTATGACCCGGTGGCGCCTGTTTACAACCGGCTGGGCATAAACCTCTTTGTCGCCGACTACCGCGGCTACGGGCGAAGCGGCGGCACGCCCGCTTTCTCAAGCATGGTGCGCGATGCGCACGCGGTAGCGGGTTTTTTCCTGGAGACGATGCAACTCCAGGAACAAAGTGGACCCTTGTTCATCATGGGGCGTTCCCTGGGCGCCGTTTCGGCCCTGGAGATCGCCTTCCATTACGCGGTGAATTTTTCGGGAATCATTGTCGAGAGCGGTTCGGCCAACTTCCTCCGCGTTTTGAGCCACCATGGCCTTGCACTGGACCCCGGGCGGACGGCGCAGGTGACAACCGCCCTGCCCGGGGAACTGGCATTGATCTCCATGCCGGCGCTTATCATCCATGGCGATCAGGACACGCTGGTCCCGCCCGAGGAAGCCTGCAGGCTGTACAGCGGTATCGGCTCCATGACCAAGCGCCTGGTAATCATTGCTGGCGCCGGACACAACGACATTATGGTCTCCGGGGCCCGGGAGTATTTCACCGCGGTGAGAGAGTTCGTTGAAAATTCCCTCTCCCTTGACGGGAGAAGGTCAGGGTGAGGGTGACCCCCTCACCTTAATCCTCTCCCGCGGAGGGGAGAGGAAACCGATTTGAAATGTTTCGCACCGGGATCTTTTTTCACTACCAGCAGGGCGACAGGCTACGGGATTTCCCGGGCGCGCTGGGGAAGCTTCTTTCCCGCGACAACGTGTA
>CAZFEA010000058.1:6804-12675 GCA_964518085.1 uncultured Dehalococcoidia bacterium | reverse complement strand
GGACATCGACGATGCTGAGAAGCGGTATATTAAAAGCGTCACAGAATCTGATGAACCGGGCCGCCTTATCGGCGGCATCGACATCGAGACACCCGGCTAACACCCTCGGCTGGTTGGCCACGATGCCTGTTGTCCTGCCATTCAGTCGCCCGAAACAGGTAATAATATTGCGGGCATACCATTCCTGCGGCTCGAGGAATTCCCCTCGGTCCACTATATGGCGGATGACTTCCTTCATGTCATAGTCTTCCTTGGCGCCGGCAGGAACAACGTCGTCCAGGCCGGGAATGGCTTGAACTGTACCCGGATTCAAGGGAACAACCGGTGGGTCCTCCATGTTGTTGGACGGGAGATAGCCCAGCAGATCTTTGATAAGGGCGATGGCATCGCGGTCACTGTCGCTGGCAAAATGAGCGACGCCGCTCCTGGTGTTGTGAACCATGGCGCCGCCGAGGCTTTCAAAGTCGGTCTCCTCCCCGGTGGCCGTCTTGATGACGTCCGGTCCGGTGATGAACATGTTGCCGGTTTTCTTCACCATGAAAATGAAGTCGGTGAGCGCCGGCGAATACACCGCGCCGCCGGCTGTCGGACCCATTATGGCCGATATCTGTGGCACTACGCCGGAAAGACACGAGTTGCGGAAGAATATGCTGCCGTAGCCGGAAAGGGCATCTACCCCTTCCTGTATCCGGGCGCCGCCAGAGTCGTTAATGCCGACGATGGGAACCCCGGTTTTCTGCGCCAGGTCCATGATCTTGCATATTTTCCTGGCATGCATTTCGCCCAGGGTCCCGCCCATCGAAGTGAAGTCCTGGGAAAAAGCGCAAACCCTCCTGCAGTTGACCAATCCATAGCCGGTGACCACCCCTTCGGCAGGAACAACCGTCTGGCCCATGTCGAAGTTGGTACTGCGGTGACGAACAAGAAGGTCCGTTTCCACGAAGCTGCCGGGGTCGAACAGGATGGCCAATCGCTCGCGGGCAGTGAGCTTGCCTGACTGCCGTTGCTTGCGCACTGCCTCCGGACCCCCCTGCGCCACTTCCTTTTGTTCACGGTCTCTGAGTTCCTTGTAGCGCTCGGCCTGACTCGCCATTTGAGTCCTTTAATCGTATTTGGAAAACACAAACAAGAATAGTATCATATCATTTTTTGTTTCACAAGTAGCTGTGCTAGAATGAGGAGGATGACCGGTATCACAGGCGTCCCGCCCGTGAGAACACCGTTTTAACCAGTATCACAGGCGTCCCGCCTGTGAGAACACGGTTTCGTACCTGACAGGGTTCAGGGTTCCCGCGCGCCGATAGCCCTTTGCTGGACAAAAGAATGACAGTTCCTGTCCCGACTCCGACCAGATGCGGCAACCTCACCTTCAAGTGGGGCAAACGCACTTACGTCATGGGCATAATCAACGTCACCCCGGACTCCTTCTCCGGCGACGGCCTGGCTGGAAACGTGCAGGCGGCGGTGGAACGGGCCGTGCGGTTTGCCGGAGACGGCGCCGACATTATTGACATCGGCGGAGAGTCCACCAGGCCCGGTTCAACCCCGGTTGCCATCGATGAGGAGTTACGAAGGGTCATCCCCGTTCTGGAAGCAATCGTCAAAGAAGTCCCGCTTCCGGTCAGCGTGGACACCTACAAATATGAAGTGGCCTTTGAAGCCGTCCAGGCTGGCGCCACCATGATCAACGACGTCTGGGCCCTTAAACGTGATTCCCGCCTGGCGGGGCTGGCGCAGAGAAGTAACGTTCCTTTGGTGCTGATGCACAATAAAGACGTCGCCTCCTACCGCAACCTCATTCCCGAGGTGATACACAGTCTCCGTGAAAGCATCGACATCGCCCTGGCCGCAGGCGTGCCCCGGGAGAATATTATCATTGACCCCGGGATCGGCTTCGGCAAGACGCTCCAGCACAACCTGGCCATCATGCGTGGACTGAACCAGTTCAAGAGCCTCGGCTATCCGCTGCTCCTGGGAACTTCACGAAAGTCGATGATCGGCCTGGTCCTGGGCCTGCCGCCGGAGGAGAGACTGGAGGGCACTGCCGCCACCGTGGCCCTGGGCATTGCCGGCGGCGCCGATGTCGTCCGTGTCCATGACGTCAGGGAAATGAAACGCGTCTGTCGCATGGCAGACGCAATAGTCAGGGGGTTTGAGCCGCAAAAGGCCGGACCAAATCCCAAATCCTGAGCTCGAAATCCTGAACAATCACCCATGCTCGCCGGCGAGCGCTATGAAGCATGAAAAACCATGTCCCCACAGGCGGGGACGCCTGTGGTACCGGTATTTTCGGAGCAAACCCCAAATTCAAATGAGAAATGACCAAGAACGTTTCGAATGGCGTCTTAAACCTTGTATCTTAAATCTTGAATGCTAGATACATGCCATCAGTTTACCTTGGTCTCGGCTCCAACCTCGGCGACCGCCAGGAAAATATCCGACGGGCGACGGACTTATTGTCACGGCTTGGCGCCCCCGTCCGCGTATCTTCCCTTTATGAAACCGAGCCGGTGGGCTTTCTCGACCAGCCAAAATTCCTCAATGCCGCCTGCGAACTCCAGACCAGGCTGGGACCATTCCAGATCCTTGTGCTCATCAAAGGGATAGAAGCAACGCTTGGCCGGAAACCGATCTTCCGCAACGCCCCCAGGACTATCGATATCGATATCCTGTTATTTGGCCCGGTCACCCTGCAGACCCATGCCCTGACAATACCGCATCCACGTCTGTGCGAACGGGCCTTTGTCCTGGCGCCGCTGGCCGAACTGGAACCAGGCCTGGTGCATCCGGTCAGCAACAAGCGCATAGGCGAATTGCTGGAGGCTGTGGCCGGCCGGGAGGGTGTCCGTCCGTGGCAGGAAAAAGGAGTTGCCTGAGTGTTTCAACTTTCCGTTCGGGAGCACTTTGACGCCGCCCACTACCTCAAGGAATACCAGGGGAAATGTGAAAACCTGCACGGGCACCGTTTCGAAGTGGTTGCCGCGCTGGAAGTCCCCCAATTGAACACAATCGGCCTGGGCTATGACTTCACCGAGTTGAAGCGCCACCTGCGCGACATAATCGCCCCTTTTGACCACGTATGTCTCAACGACATCGAACCCTTCAAGTCTTCCACACCATCATCGGAAAATATTGCCCTGGCCATTTATGATGGCCTTAAAGCCCGCATCCCTTCATCCCAGGCTAAGATCGCCTATGTCGAGGTCTGGGAATCGCCCACGAGCTGCGCCCGCTTTATCCCCTAGCGGCACCCTGCGCGTGCCTGTTGGTCTTACCTGTGACCTGAGGGCCGATACCTATTTGCTCGCCTTCCTCAGCTCCGGCGGCAGCATGTTTGGAATGGTATCTTCAATAGGATAGTGTTCGTCGCATCTCTTGCAGTACAGGTCACCTTTTACGATCTCCTTTTCATTCTCTTCCTCCACAGTGAGCACAAGCTCTCCTTTGCACATGGGGCAAACCAGTATTTCCATAAGCTCGCGTTTCAAATGTTGCCTCCCGGTCTAGTGATGATGTGGCATTCTAACGTAAATCCTGTGCTACTGACAACAGGTGTTCCAGGAACTCGCAAAGAAGAGTTCGCCGCAGAGAACCGGGACAGTACCCCCCTTTTGCTTTGTTTATTTTGTACGAAGCACATTTGCTAACGTTCGTGTGAATTGTCCGTAGAGCCTTTTCTTGCTTTCTCCTAAACTATGAGCAATATTCAAATTGTATATATTAAACAACTCGTTTTAAAAGGAGAAGAGCCATCACTGTACGTTTAACTCTTTTCAACTTATTGTATTGCGGGCGTGACCAAGGTCAAGCAACCGGGGGAGGGATAGGACCGCATGGTTAAAAAGCAGCGGCTCGTGGTGATTGGCAACGGGATGGCCGGGCAGCGGCTCGTCGAGGAAGTGCTCACCCGCACCGGCGCCACCATGTTCGATATCGTGGTTTTCGGAGATGAACCGTGCGGTAGTTATAGCCGGATCCGTTTGTCCGGAGTGCTTGCCGGAACAGAGAACCCAGCAGACATCTTCGTTAATCCTATGGCCTGGCATGAGCAGCGCGGGATTACCCTTCACTGCGGTGTCCGAGCGGGTTCGATAGACAGGATGGCGAGAAAAGTGTATACGCCAGGGGGACTGGCCGAACCTTATGACATGCTGGTGCTTGCCACGGGCAGCACTCCTATCGTTCCACCTATACAAGGTCTTCATGACAAATCCGGCGGTTTGCGGCCAGGTGTATTTACCTTCCGTACGCTGGCCGACTGCACGGGCATGCAAAATCACATCTCCGCCGGGCGGAAAGCGGCCGTAATCGGCGGCGGTATTCTAGGACTCGAAACTGCAGCCGGGCTTGTGAACCGTGGAATGGAAGTCCACCTGGTCCATGCCGCGCCATTTCTGATTGAAACATCCCGGGATCCCGTCGCCGGAGCTATGATCAAGGAATCTCTGGAAGCGATGGGGATAAAGATGCACCTTGAGCAAGCCGCCAGGACTGTCATGGGCAATGGTCAAGTGGCCGCGGTGGCCATCGATGACGGTAGCATTCTGGAATGTGACCTGGTGGTTGTCACTACAGGCACGCGCCCCAATGTTGACCTGGCAAAGCAGGCCGCGCTGAGTGTTCACCGAGGGATTGTTATCAATGACGACCTGTCATGCCGTAACGATCCCAGCATCTTTGCCATCGGTGACTGCGCAGAACACGATGAAAAGGTCTATGGCACCGTAGCTCCGGCCTGGGAGCAGGCCAGAGTCCTGGCGAAGCGGCTGGCCGGCAACGATAAAGCCCTCTACCATGGCTCTCTGGTCTCCACCGCGCTCAAGATAGACAGCGTGCAACTGGCGCTGATGGGAAGCACGACTCCTCTCCCCGGAGACGAGGTTGTCAGCTACCATGAACCGTCGCGCGGCGCATACCAGAAGCTGGTTATAAGAGGGGGCAGGCTGGCCGGGGCAATTTTGCTCGGTGACGACGAAGCCGCCGCGCGAGCACTCTATCTCTTTCACAACCAGCACTCATTGCCCGAAAATCGGGTCAATATCCTCTTTCCGGCTAATGGACCACCATCGACGAGCCTTGCGCACCTGCCCGCAGAAGCCTGCGTTTGTCGGTGCAACGGGGTATCCAAAAGTGAGATTATGGCAGCAGTGAAAAAAGGCTGCCGAACCTACAAGTCGATCTCTGAAGTTACCGGAGCAGGCACTGGCTGCGGCTCCTGTAAGTCGCAGGTCCAGGCAATCATGGAGCTTGCCTCCGATGGACCTATTGAGAAAGACCCAACGGATCATTACTACGTTCCCGGTGTTCCGTTGACTAAACCACAGCTGATAAAAGCCATCAAGGAGCAAAACCTGCGCAGGGTTTCCGAGGTGTTCAATGCCCTTGCCAGCGGCCGAGAGGACGCGGGAAGCAAAGCGGGGCTTGCCTCGCTACTGAGAACAATCTGGGGACAAGGATACCAGGACGAACGCGATGCGCGCTTCATCAACGACCGTGTCCATGCCAACATCCAGAAGGACGGCACCTTCAGCGTCGTGCCACGAATCTACGGCGGTATCACCACCCCTGACGCCCTGCGCCGCCTCGCCGACGTCGCCGAGCAATACAAAGTGCCGTTGATGAAGCTCACTGGCGGGCAACGCATCGCTTTACTCGGAGTACCAAAAGAGAACTTGCCGTGGCTATGGAGAGACCTGGGGATGCCATCGGGCTACGCTTACTCCCGGGCATTCCGCACCTGCAAGACCTGCGTTGGCACCGATTTCTGCCGCTACGGGCTTGACGATAGCGCCGCCCTGGGCATGAAAATCGAAAACAGGTTCCAGGGGATAGAGACGCCCCACAAGATAAAGCTCGCCGTCTCCGGATGTC
>CAZFEA010000058.1:0-6704 GCA_964518085.1 uncultured Dehalococcoidia bacterium | reverse complement strand
AGGTTCCAGGGGATAGAGACGCCCCACAAGATAAAGCTCGCCGTCTCCGGATGTCCCCGGAACTGCGCCGAGGCTACCACCAAGGACCTTGGGGCGGTGGCCATCGGGAACAATAACTGGGAGGTCTACACAGGAGGGGCCGCTGGAGGCCGAGTTCGCAGTGGCGACGTCCTGTGCGTGGCGACATCCCATGACCAGGTGCTCAAGTACATGGGGCGGTTTATCGCCTATTACTGCGAGCACGCAAAATACCAAGAGCGGACCTACGACTTTGTGCCACGCGTTGGAATGGAAAGGCTCCGGCGGTTGCTGGTAGAGGACAGCGAAGGACTGTGCAGCCAACTGGACGACGATATCCAGAGCGCGGTGGCAGCCTACCGCGACCCATGGGAAGAAGCACGCCAGCCGCTGCATCCCGCCCAGTTCGTTACCACTATCGGACTCGTGAAAGCATAACAGGAGACCCATGGTCATTGAATTGTCACCGCACAAGCGAAAATACCGTTTGGGCAAGATCGACATGATCCCGGAAGGAGAAGGAAGGGTGTTTGTGGTTGGTCAGACTCAGGTGGCAGTGTTTCGCTCCCGTTCAGGCGAAGTCTACGCCACCCAAGCCCTTTGCCCCCACGAAGGGGGGCAACTGGCTGACGGCATCGTGGGAGGAAGAGTGCTTATCTGCCCGCTCCACGGCTACCGGTTCGACCTGGTGACGGGCCAGCCGATAGGCCAGGAGTGTCAGGCGCTTACTGTTTATGCGGTTACCCTGGAGACCGAAGGCGACATCATGCTGCGCGTTGGGAAATAGACCCTCGGTAATAGGGGGACTCGCAAAAACCGCACCACGACTATATAATTAAACGATCGTTCATTCTCGCCTGCGAGCGTCATGAAGTATGGAAAACCATGTTCTCACAGTCAGAGACGCCTGTGGTACCGGTCAATTTTGGAATCTTGCTGGGGCCGTCAGATAGATAAGACAAAACTCCTCAAGCTGCTGGAACAGGTCCGGGCGGGGATAGTGAGTCCCGAAGAGGCTATGAAGGGCCTTGAGATACTGCCCTACGAGGACCTGGGATTCGCCAAGCCTGACCATCACCGGGCGCTGCGCCAGGGGTTTCCCGAGGTAATCCTGGCCCATGGCAAGACCCCCGAGCAGGTCGCCGCTATCGCCCGGCGGCTCAAGGACCACAACCACACCATTCTCGTCACCAGGGCCTCGCCGGATTGCTACCGCGAAGTTTGTTCTTGTCTCACCGGCGCGAAATATCACGAAGCCGCCCGGATCATCGTCTGCCCCGATTCTAACCTGGCGCGGAGGCTGCTGCCCGGCATAACGGTGGTCAGCGGCGGGACAGCCGACATTCCCATAGCCGAAGAGTCTGCGGTTACCGCCGAGGCGATGGGTAACAGGGTTGAGCGGTGCTACGACATCGGCGTGGCCGGGATCCACCGCCTGCTGGACCACGTGCCGAAGTTGCGCAACGCCCGGGTTATTGTTGCCGTGGCCGGAATGGAAGGCGCCCTTCCCAGTGTAGTAAGCGGCCTGGTTTCGGCGCCGGTAATCGCGGTGCCTACCAGCATCGGCTACGGGGCCAGTTTCGGTGGGATTGCCGCATTGCTGGCCATGTTAAATAGCTGCGCCGCCGGGGTCTCGGTGGTGAATATCGACAACGGCTTTGGCGCCGGCTACATAGCGGCGCTGATTAACCGGACGAGGGGAAAAGGGGATAGGGGATAGGCAATAGACAATTGGTGACAGGTAACATGACGGGGCCCCATTTCTTATTCGGGTTACACCATTTCCCACCCCGGCACGGGCACCGTACCGCTACGCCCGACCCCGGCAACCGTATACATCGGCAATGCAGGGGCGGGCCATCGGTTCGCGGCTAGACACCCGGCAAGCCGCCGTGCCGCTACAGGGCGGGCGAGCCGCCGAGACCCGCTTTCAGCGGGTCTCTCTGGTTCGCCCCTACGGGTTGCGGCCCCTTACTCTCACTTTCCACTTCTCACTTCCCTATTGCGGCATGGCTTCTTCGTCGCGCTCTACCTCCCCAACCTCAAGCGACGGTTCGGCTGCCGCCTCCGTCCCGGGCACAGCCGCCACTGCAGCCGGCTCCAACTCCGGCACGGGAACCACGGCAAACTGCGAAGGAATGAGTTTGCCGATGATCACGTTTTCCTTGAGACCCAACAGTCGGTCCTTCTTGCCAAACACGGCGGCTTCCGCCAGCACCCTGGTGGTCTCCTGGAATGACGCGGCTGCCAGCCAGCTTTCGGTATTCAGAGATGCCCTGGTAACACCCAGCAGCACGGTGTCAGCCTTAGCCGGCTCCCCACCCTGCGCCAGTACCTGGGCATTAATGTCCTCAAAGCTGAACCGGTCACGAAGCTCCCCGGGCAGGAGCTCGGTATCCCCGGGGGTGTCGACGCGGACCTTGCTCAGCATCTGCCGGACAATGACTTCGATGTGCTTGTCATTGATATTGACGCCCTGCGACCGGTAAACCTTCTGGACTTCGCCTACCAGGTACTCCTGGACCCTTTGTCGACCCTCGACCCGCAGGATATCCTGAGGGTTAATGTGTCCATCGGTAAGCTGGACCCCGGCCAGTACATGGCTGCCATTCTCTACCCTGACGTGGGCCGTCACCGTGATCAAGTATTCCCGCTCGTCCTTTTCTTCATAGACGATCGTCAGGCGGTCGCCATCGATTTCGGCAGTGCCCTTCACCCTGGCCAGCAAAGAGGAAGCCTCCGGGCTCAGCGCCAGTTCGGTACCGGGCGGCGCGGCTTCCGAAACAGCCAGCAGCATGCCCACGTCCACCTGGTCTCCGGCTTTCACCAGCCATCGGTAGCCCGGCGCCAATGAATATTCATCCCGGTAGAATTCAGTGCTGGTTACTTTGATCTTCTTTTCTTCACCGGTGGTAATAATTTCCACCAGGCCGTCGATTTCCGAGATGATGGCCTGTCCCTTTGGGATCCGGGCTTCAAATAGTTCCTCCACGCGGGGAAGACCACTGGTAATGTCAAGGCCGACAACACCGCCGGTATGGAACGTCCTCATGGTGAGCTGGGTCCCCGGTTCACCGATACTCTGGGCGGCGATAATGCCTACGGCAACGCCCTTCTCGACCAGGTGGCCCCGGGCCAGGTCGCGACCGTAGCACCGGCGGCAGACGCCTCGGCGCGACTGGCAGGTCATTACCGACCGTGCATAGACCTTGTCGACACCTGCCTTGACGAGGGCCGCCGCCTTTTCTTCGTCGATTTCTTCATTAACATCTGCGATTATCTCACCGGTTTTCGGGTCAGCCACCGCCTGGGCCGGCCAGCGCCCGATGATGCGATCGCCAAAAGCCACCATGCGGCTTTCCTCGGTCTCTTTTGATATCCAGTTGCCGCCGGTAGTACCGCAGTCTTCCAGGGTTATGCAGACATCCTGGGCGACGTCGATAAGCCGCCTTGTCAGGTATCCACTATCCGAGGTACGCAGGGCAGTATCGGCAAGACCTTTTCGGGCGCCGTGGGTGGAAATAAAGTACTCGAGTACCGAAAGGCCCTCACGGAAACTCTTTTTGATAGGCAGTTCGATGATCTTGCCGGAAGGATCAGACATCAGGCCGCGCATACCGGCCATCTGGGTTATCTGGCCGATGTTGCCCTTAGCCCCGGCGGTGGCCATCATATGAATTCCCCCATAGCCGGGGAGCGACCGTTCCACGGCCTCCTGGACCTTTTCTTTGGCCTTTTCCCAGACCTTGACCGCCTCGGTATATCTCTCGTCTTCACTCACGAGGCCCATGTTGAAGTTCCTCTGGATGACATTAATTTTTTCTTGGGCGTTTTCCAGGATGCGCTGCTTTTCCGCCGGGACTTCCAGGTCGTAAATACCTACAGTGACACCCGACCGCGTAGCATAGTGAAAGCCGAGGCTCTTGAGCGCATCCAGCATCCTGGCGGTCTTGATATTTCCCAGGCGTTTGTACGTGCGGGCCACCAGTTTCTTGAGGCTGCCCTTGTCCATGCGGTCGTTGGTGAAGTCCAGTTCCGGTGGCAAGACCTCATTGAAGATGATCCGGCCGACACTGGTCTCATACCACTGTCCTCCATTTTCGCTGTGTCTGACACGAATAGGCGCCTGCAAGCCCACCGAGCCTGTTTCGTAAGCCAGCTTGGCCTCAGAGAAGCTGCCAAAATGGCGCCCTTCACCCTTGTCTCCGGGCTTCAGGGTGGTAAGATAGTAACAGCCCAGGACAATGTCCAGGGTCGGGGCGACCACAGGATCGCCCGAGCTCGGAAGGAGCATGTTGTTGATGCTCAGCATTCCCTGCCTGGCTTCCTGGACGGCTGCTTTTGACAGAGGCACGTGAACGGCCATCTGGTCGCCATCGAAGTCTGCGTTAAAGGCGGTGCATACCATCGGATGGATCTGGATGGCGCTGCCGTCGATCAAGACCGGCTCGAAAGCCTGGATGCCAAGACGGTGCAGCGTCGGCGCCCGGTTGAGCAGTACGGGACGCTCTTTGATGACCTCTTCCAAAATGTCCCAGACTTCCGGCTTGGCTTTTTCCACAAGGCGCCGGGCGCTCTTGATATTGTGGGCAGCGCCCTGCACAACCAGCCGGTGCATGATAAACGGCTTGAATAGCTCAAGGGCCATCCTGCGCGGCAAGCCGCACTGGTGCAATTGAAGTTCGGGACCAACAATGATCACCGACCGGCCGCTATAGTCCACCCGCTTTCCCAGGAGGTTCTGGCGGAAACGGCCCTGTTTCCCGCGGAGCATGTCTGAAAGCGATTTCAGTTTATGAGCACCGGCCAGAGAGACAGCCCGTCCTCTTTTGCCATTATCGATAAGCGAGTCGACCGCTTCCTGGAGCATCCTTTTTTCGTTTCGTATGATGATATCGGGAGCTTCCAGTTCCTTGAGCCTGCGCAGCCGGTTGTTCCGGTTGATGACACGCCGGTAGAGGTCGTTAAGGTCGCTGGTAGCGAAGCGCCCGCCGTCGAGCTGTACCATCGGCCGCAGGTCCGGCGGCAGCACGGGCAAGACGGTCATGATCATCCATTCCGGCCTGTTGCCGCTGCGCTTGAGGGCTTCCACCACGCGGAGCCGCTTATGTGCCTTCTTTCGCCGCTGCCCGGACGAAGTGCGTATTTCCTGGAGCAGATCCTGGCGCAGTTTGCCGAGGTCTATGTTCTTTAATATCTCGAGGACGGCCTCAGCGCCCATGCCGGCGGTAAACACGCCGGCATACTTATCCCTGTAGTCACGGAATTTTTGATCGCTCAGCAGATTATTGGGCCTCAGGTCCTGCATCTCTTCCACGACGGCGTCCATCTCTTGCCTGATCCGTGCCTGTTTCTCAGCGTGTTCCAACCTCAAGGTTGCTATTTCCTCTTCGGCTTTGGTCGCAAATGGCGAGATCCTGGACTCAATGGGGGCGACCTGCTCCTCCGTCTTTTGCTCCCAGCTCCGTTCAAGTTCAGCTATCTTTTCACTTACCGCTTCGTGCAACTGGTTGAGGTGGGAGGCATGGACCACCTTCCCCTTGGCCACAATGAGCAGGTCGTCATACCAGATATCCGAAGGGGCCTTCTTGCCCTGGGCAGCAGTCAAACTATCTTCGACTGCCTTAGCAGATGCCTCTATCTCATTAACGGCGGCGTCGAACTCATCCTTGCCCTTCCCCAATTCCCCGGCCTTTTCCGCCTCCAAAGGTCCTGTTTCCTCGGCCAACCTGGCTCTTATGGCGCCGGCCTTTTCGTTCAATTCGCTATCGACGGCGGCAAGCTGCTTCTCATAATCTTGCTTGAGCCCCTGCTCCATCTCTTGAAGCCGTGCAACGTCAACCGAAGTGACCACGTACTGCGCAAAATAGAGGACCCGCTCCAGGCTTCGGGGAGACAGGTCAAGAAGCAGGCCGATGCGGCTGGGAGTGCCCTTGGCAAACCAGACGTGGCTCACCGCCGCGGCCAGGTCGATGTGCCCCATGCGCTCCCTTCTCACCGCCGCCCGCGCCACTTCCACGCCGCACTTGTCGCAGATCATGCCCTTGTAGCGCTGTCTCTTGTATTTCCCACAATAGCACTCAAAATCCTTGGTGGGGCCAAAGATTCGTTCGCAGAAAAGACCATCCTTTTCCGGCTTCAGGGTCCTGTAGTTGATGGTTTCCGGTTTGGTCACTTCGCCATAGGACCAGCTTCTTATTTGCTCTGGTGAAGCTAATGAAATACGGACAACTTTGAAATCATTGGCTTCTGCCATTATTCGCTTTCCTCCGAAGGTTCTTCTTTTGCCATGGGTATTCGTTCCTCGCCCTCGTCAAGTACCTCCACCGCCAGGGCGAGGCTTTGCAATTCCTTCACCAGCACCTTAAACGATTCAGGAACACCGGGCTGAGCGATATCGTCGCCCTTGACGATGGACTGGTAGGCCTTAGCCCGCCCATCCACATCATCTGACTTGATGGTCAGCATTTCCTGCAAGGTGTGCGCCGCGCCATAGGCCTCCAGCGTCCAGACTTCCATTTCTCCGAAACGCTGTCCCCCGAACTGGGCCTTGCCTCCCAGTGGCTGCTGGGTAATCAGTGAGTATGATCCTGTAGACCTGGCGTGGACTTAGTCTTCGACCAGGTGAATTAGCTTCATTATGTGGATGTTGCCTACGGTGACCGGCTTGTCAAAAGGCTCACCCG
>CAZFEA010000057.1:0-12738 GCA_964518085.1 uncultured Dehalococcoidia bacterium | reverse complement strand
TGCAACGTGCCACTACGGCCTTCGGCACGGCACGCCGTGCCGCTACGAGGGGGCACGTGCAACGTGCCGCTACAGACTGTTCAGACCGTTTAGACTAGCTACTCCCGGGCGGAGACCGGGACGGCCCACTGGGACCGTCCCTTCTTCTTGCCGAGATAGCTTTCGATGATGACCTGGCCCAGGTTCTGGGGAGAGGCAAAGAAGACGCGACCCATGTTATTTCTGGCCAGCAGGCTGGCCAGCTCCCTCAGGTACGGGTTCTCATCCAGCATGATGATGTTCAGGGTTATGCCTTCGCGCCGGTAGTGCAATGCCTCGGATATGATGCCGGCTGAAGCCACCTCAAAGCCGACAAACTCCCCGTTTTCGGTGTTGGACTCGGTATCGGTTATCAGGTAGGCCTGTTTGTCCGCCGTCTCCGAGGCCACGCTAAGCCTGAATGCGGCCATGGCCGCCTTGATATCGGTGCTGCCCCCGGCGGTGCTCTGGTTCACCACGTCCCAGGGCAAGATTTGCTTGACGTGGTCGGAAAAGAGAAAGACCTTGAGCATGTCCCTCGGCTGGCGCCGGATGATCTCCCCCAGGGCCAGGGCGGCATCTACCGCGGCGTTGATCTTGTTGCCGGTCATGGACCCGCTCTGGTCGATGATCAGGCCGGCGCACATCCTGCCCTCGTGCACCGTTTCACAGACTTCGAAGTCCTCCAGCTTGAGGCTCATCTTGTCATCACAGGCGGCGTTGCGCCCCATACTGTTGAGAAGGGTATGTTCGATATCCACCAGCCAGTAATCGTCGCCGGGTTCGTAGGGGCGGTGGATGAGGGAAAGTTCCGACCCATAGCTATCCTCTTCGACCCGGTGCGAGCCGTAGTCCTTGCGCGCCAGCGTCTCCAGCACCCGCTTCAAGATATAAGAGGCCAGCCGCCGGGCGCCTTTCTGGGTTATCTTCAGCTTGCCCTTATCTAATTGCAGCTCGCCCTTCTCCAGGAGTTTCTCCAGGGCCTTTTCCAGGTCCGGCTCGCTCAGCCGCTCCGGCTGCCACTTCAGGGCGTTAATCTGGGACTGGAGCTCTTTGCGAATCTTGTCCTGGGCTATCTTCATGGCCACCGTCTCGTTTTTCTCACCCTGGATCAGGCTATCGAGCGCTTCCATGCTCAGTTGCTCTTCCCTCTCCTTCAGCTCCTCCTGGAGTTGGGCGCTCTTCTTTTCGCTTTCATTGAGACGCTCGCGGGTGAATTTTTCAGCCTGCTGGCGCAGGTTGCGGTGCATGCCGTAAAGCATCTCCTTGCGCAGGTCTTCCAGCGACTTGCTTCTGGCGTGGGCCAGGTCGGAGAGGACCTCCTGCTCCTCCTGGCTGCTTTTCAAACACAGGTCACAAAACGGGTTGGATTTCATGGTATTGTCTCTCGTTACCGTAGGGGCCGACCTGTGTGTCGGCCCGCGGGCGAACACGCAGGTTCGCCCCTACGCGGTCTATCGTCCGGCGGCGGCTTTCTGGGCCCAGCTAACGCGCTGCGGTATGAAAATGTGCTTGCGCACCGCCTCGCTCACGTTGCCTTTGTGCCACAGCACATTGACCACGGTTTCCACCGCGGCAAAATTGTATTCTTCCTGAAGCTCCGGGCCGGCCTGCTCCGGGCGGTGGAACAACTCCCTTTCCGACCGGTTCAACAGGGCCTCGTGGACCTTACCGCCGGCGGAGTTCTTCATGTGAGTGACCAGGCGGTTCAACTCTTCCTTGCGCGCCAGCCGGTCACCGAGGTGGGCGCCGTTTTCGGAGAAAAGCTCATTGACCTCCTTGATCAGGCGGTCCTTGTCATAGTTGGCCAGCAGTCCGTTGCCCATTTCCTCGATGGTGTTGAATAGCATGTCGTCCACCACCTCGTCGGTCTTCTTCAGGGTTTCCCTGGGATTTTCAATGTCGATCATGTCCGGTCTCAGGCCGATCCGGCCCCTCAACGCCAGCTTAAGACCCTCGCTGGCGTCCTTGAGCCTTATCACCTTACGGTTTTCAAGCTCGGCGCTGGCATAGGTGTGGTCGATAGCCTTGGTGGTGCCGCGGATCGAGGCCCGCTTGTCCAGCCAGCGGCAGACCCGGCTAAAGCGGACGCTGCGGTTGACCAGTTGCATGATCCACCACGGCGCGGCCACTTCCCTTTCTATGCCCTCCAGCGATGGGTGGAAGGCGGCTTCGGCCTCTTCCTCGACAAAGGGTTTTCTCACCCGGAAGCGCTCCTGCAACATGATGTCGTGCTCGATATGCTCCTCGGGCAGCTCCATGTAGATCAGCTCAAGGCGGTCGAGCAGGGGACGCGGCACTTCGTTGACATGGGAAAAGCCCTGGGGGTTGCCGGTGGCCACCAGGATGAGGTCCAGGGGATGTTCCCAGTTGTACTCTTCCAGCACCGCCTTCTTCTCTTCGAGAATGGGATGAAGCAGTACTTGGACCTTGGTGCGAATGGCCGGCAGCTCATCGATAAACAGTACCCCCCGGTTGGCCCGGAACACCCCGGTGCCGGTAAAGACCTGCGGGTCGGCCGGGGACATGCCCTGGGCGATGGCCTGGATATCCTTGAGCCCGAGGAGCTTGGCCTCATTGGTATACTCGTTGCCCTGGATGCGGGAAAAGCGTCTTTCGCCGGACATCAATTCCACGCCGTATTCCTTGACCGGATTGGCGCTGGCGCGGCAACGCGGGCAAAGCAAAGAGCGGGGCCATTTCGGGTCATCATGATAGGGACAGCCTTTGATCACCGGCACCGGAGGCAGGAGCCTGGTCAAGGCCTTGGCCAGGCGGGTCTTCCCCGTCCCTTCTTCCGAAACCAGGTAGGGATGGGCGCCGGAAAGGAGCGCCCGGGCTACATCTTTGCGGGCCTCCTCCCTCCCCTGGATCTCGGGGATGACCGTTTCCCCCTCCTTGACCCTTCTCAGGATGGCCTGGCGGAGCTGGTAGACCACGGGAAGTGGCTGATAGTCCGCAAGATTGAGTTCATGGCCGCCGGGTCCCGGGGACCGCTTTGAATCCTGTTTGTTCATAAATCCTCTATTCTGCTCAGACCAGCCAGAAGAACCAGTTGCGCATTGCCTCCTCGCGTAGTCTTTCCTTGATGTGTCCCTTCTCCGTGTCCAGGGATTCCTTGGCCGGGCTGGACATCTCCCTGGGGTAATCCCCCAGCAAATATTCCTCATGGGCCGAAGGGAAGCCCGGGTCGTCCTCGCCGACGTAGTGGCCGACCTGGTGATAGCTTTCAGAATCCACCCAGCTCAATGGGTTGATGTATTCCTGCGGCACGTAAGTAGGAAGGGAGCTTTGACGCCTCAGGTAAAATAGCAGCTTTATCTTCTTGACATACCCCTTCTTGATTTCTTCGGCAACAAACCGGGTCACCACATCGCCGGCATAGCCTTCCCCGGCCATGATACTGAGTAGCGCCGAAAAACGCACCAGGCAAGGCTGTGGCGTGGCGCAAATAAGCCCCCGGGCCAGCAGCTCGAGCTCCAGCCCCCGGCCTACCAGGGTATAGACTTCGGTCAGTTGCCCGCAGAGCCGGTCATTCCTCGGTTCCCCGGCATAGCGATAGCCGCCTTTCTCCACCATCACCATTTTCTCCGCCGCCAGCTTGCCCAGGGCTTTTTCCACATACTCAGGAGCTTCACCCGTCGCCTGGATGATCTCAGACTCCGTCCTGGGAAGCTGATAGCTTCGCAAGTACCTCAAAATCTTGAGGGAAGACGGCTCAAACATTACGGCTCCATTGGTCCCTGGGAAGGTCAGCAGCGCACTCAAGGGATGTGGCGAGCAATCGTCCCCAGTCCTCCCGGTCTTTTTATTGTCTATATTATGTAAACCCGTGAAAGCAGACTGCGGTTAAGGCGATGTCCGCTACAAAGGCCATTATATCACAACGAACTGTAGTCGCGAGCCGCTGGCAACGCCATCCCAAAACAGCGATTGAGCCATATCTGGATCCCCTCTCCCTCGACGGGAGAGGGTCAGGGTGAGGGTGACCCCCTCACCTTAATCCTCTCCCGCGGGGGGAGAGGAGACGGCGTGCTGGTTTTCGGTGCAGGTTTGGAATCAGCGAAAGCAATCGCTATTTTCGGGACGCCACACAGGGATTGACACCCGCATCAAAAGTCTTATACTTGGATTTCGAGGTAAACGAACTATGTCTTACAGGCGAGGACGCCTGTGAGACCGGGTATTTTCCAATGATTCGAGTCTTAGCTATGATACTTGCCGGCGGCCAGGGGGAACGGCTCAGCTCCCTGGTGGCTGAACGGGCCAAGCCCGCGGTGCCCTTTGCCGGGCGCTACCGCATCATTGATTTCACCCTGAGCAACTGCGTCAACTCCGGCATTTACCGGGTGGCCGTCCTGACACAGTACAATCCCCGTTCGCTGATCGAACACCTGGGCATCGGCAAGGCCTGGGACCTGGACCGCGCCTCCGGCGGGCTGACCATATTGCATCCGTACATCAGCCGCACCCAGAAGGGATGGTATCTGGGCACCGCCGACGCTATTTATCAGAATCTCTATTACGTGGAAGAGAACCTGGCCGACCAGGTCATCATCCTGGGCGGGGACCACATTTATACCATGCGCTACGATTACATGGTGGCCACCCACCGGCAGAAGAATGCCGATATCACCGTGGGTGTGATCGAGGTTGACGCCGCGGAAGCGCAGCGCATGGGCACGGTGATCACCGACCGGAATGACCGGATCGTGGGGTTCGAAGAGAAGGTTGAACACCCCAGGAGCAACCTGGCTTCGATGGGCATCTACGTCTTCAACAGGCAGGTGTTGATTGACTGCCTGGAAGAGGACCGCGGTGTGGCCACTTCCAAACACGACTTCGGCCGGGACATCCTGCCCCGCAACCTGGAGAAATACAGGATCCATGCCTATCATTTTCACGGCTACTGGCGCGACGTGGGTACGATACAGGCCTACTGGCAGGCCAACATGGACCTGATCGTAGACCTGCCCGAGTTCAACCTGTATGATCCTGAGACCACGGTGCGGACTATTTCCCACAACGTTCCACCCGCCAAAGTGGGTCCGCACGCCTACGTCTCGCGCAGCCTGATCTCCGATGGTTGCATCATCAACGGCAGGGTGGAAAACTCGGTGCTTTCGCCCGGCGTCTATGTCGAGGAGGGGGCTTCCGTAGTCGATTCGGTGATTTTTGATGAGGCTACCATTGACCATGACAGCTTTGCCAACCGCTCGATTATCGACAAATATGCCTGGATAGGCGAGGGCGCAGGCGTCGGCTCCGGCGAAGATTACACTCCCAACGTCGATGAACCCGATCATCTATTTTCGGGCATCACCGTGGTAGGCAAGGGGTCCCGGGTTCCTGCCGGGACGAGGGTGGGGCGGAACTGCCGGATCGGCTGCTGGGTCGAGCCGGAGGACTATCCCGGCAATTTCGTTCGCAGCGGAGTCAGCATCGAGACCAGGAAACCAAGGCTCCACAGAGTCTGAACCCGTAGCCGCGGGCCGCTGGCCCGCTCTCAAGTTGCCGGTAATGGAATCGAATTCGTCAGACACATTTTTTGTACAACCCAGCGAAAATCCACTCTGAATGTTGCGGGCCAGCGGCCCGCGGCTACGCGAGCAGGAGGATACGACACCATGAAAATCCTTTTTGTCGCCGCTGAGGCCACGCCCCTGGCCAAGGTCGGCGGCCTGGCCGACGTGGTCGGCTCACTCCCCGGGGCGCTCACCAGGTTGGGTGAGGATGTCCGGCTGATAATGCCCAGGTACGGCGTCATCGACGAAAACCGTTTTCCCTCGACCTCCCTTGGCGACCCTTTCCCCGTCCCGGTGATGCGCCGCCAGGAGACCGCCCGGGTAAGGGTCGCCAGGCTGGGCGCCGTTCCCGTCTATCTGCTGGAAAACGCCCGCTATTTTGGGCGGCCGTCGGTCTATACCGAAAACGAGGACCTGGAGCGGTTCCTTTTCTTCTCCCGGGCGGTAGTCGAGTTTCTCAAGGTCTTTGACTGGAAACCGGAGGTCATCCATTGCCACGACTGGCATACCGCCCTGGCGCCCCTGTGGATCAAGAAGTCCAATTTTGATGTAGCCACTATCTTTACCGTCCACAACATGGCTTACCAGGGCCCGTTCGACGACAACTTCCTCAATGCCTCGGGGCTGAGGGAGGTGACCGACCGCTGGCCCCGCAAAGCCGGGACAGCCGACGCCACCATGATGAGCCAGGGAATCCTGAACGCCGATGTCGTCTCCACCGTCAGCGAGACCTATGCCAGGGAGATACTTACCCCCGAATACGGCGAGGGCATACAGGACCTGCTCCGGCTGCGGCAGAGCGACCTGGTGGGCATCGTCAATGGAATCGACTACGTCGATTACAATCCCGGGACCGATCCCAACATCCCCGGCCACTTCACCGCCGCCAACCCCGGGCAAAAAGCGGTGAACAAGGCCCGGCTGCAGGCCAGGTTGCGGTTGCCCGAAGAGGCCAGGGTGCCACTGATCGGGATGGTGTCCCGGCTCGACGAACAAAAGGGATTCGACATCATCGAAAAGGCCGCCCCGGAACTGATGGCCCTGGACCTTCAACTGGTGGTCCTGGGCACGGGACGCCCCCACTACCATGAGTTTGTTTCCCGGCTGGCTTCGGAAAATCCGGGGAAGGTGGCGGCGGCCCTGGAGTTCAATAACCCCCTGGCGCGCCAGGTCTATGCCGGCAGCGACATTTTCTTGATGCCCTCGAGTTTCGAGCCGTGCGGCCTCGGCCAGTTGATCGCCATGCGCTACGGCGCCGTCCCCCTGGTGAGGCATACCGGCGGGCTGGTGGACACGGTACGGCCCTTGAGCGGCGACCTGAAGCGCGGAAACGGGTTTGTTTTCAAGGACTACCGTGCCGGCTCCCTGGCCGGGACGGTCAAGACCGCGGTGCAGGCATATCAGAAACACCCCCGCCTGTGGAAAGCCCTGGTCTCCAGGATCATGTCCCTGGACTTCTCCTGGCCGGCCTCGGCGGCCAGGTACCAGGCGCTTTACCGCCGGGTGATGGAAAAACGCCATGCTCACCGGTGACCTTGTCTGGCAGGCGGTAGGCATGGCCGGAGCCGCGTTAACTACCTTTGCCTATATACCGCAAATAGCCAAGGTGTGGCGTTTCAAGTCGGCCCGCGCCTTGAGCCTGCCCACGCTGGTGCAGTTGACCATCGGCGTCACCCTGTGGATGATCTACGGGATATACCTGCGCAGCTTGATCGTGGCCGGGGCCAATTTCATCACCCTTCTGTCCCTGCTGCTACTGATGACGCTTTACATCCTGTATCGGAAAAACTGATACGGAGGCAAATGTAACTTATTTTTAACATTTCATTCGCCGGCCCAATTGGATACCATAGCGACATCCATTATAATTTGCGTAGTAATCAATCATGCCCGCCGGCGAGCAGGGTGACCCCCTCACCTTAATCCTCTCCCGCAAGGGGAGAGGAGACCGGGCGGGCGTTATTTTCGGAGCAAACGATGTCCCACAGGCGGGGACGCCTGTGGTACCGGTGTTTTCGTGAAAATCCCCGGAAGGACGGTCTGAGACTCGACATGATCTACTGGTCCCCCTTGCTTCATTTTTACCAGCCTTCATTCCAGCTATACGCGGTGATGGAAAAGGTAGTCAGGGAAAGTTACCGGCCCTTGATTGAAGTCATTCGCCGGCATCCCCATGCCCGGGTTACCGTCAACATCAACGCTGTTACCACCGAGCTGCTCCATGAGACAGGCCACGACGATGTGATCCAGGGGCTCAGGGAACTGGCCGAGAGAAAGCAGATCGAATTTACCGGTTCCGGCAAGTACCACCCGATCCTGCCGCTGATCCCTCCCGACGAGCGAATGCGCCAGGTGCGGCGCAACCATCTCACCAACCGCCACTTCTTCGGCGAGGTCTATGCCCCCCACGGTTTCTTTCCCCCGGAAATGGCCTTCGACACGGATACCGTTGACCCGGTCATTGCCAATCGCTACGAGTGGATCATACTCGGCGGGGTAGCTTGCCCGTTGGCCTGGCCGGTGGACGTGGTACACGAGGCCAGCCGCAACGATGACCGGCTGGCGGTCTTTTTCCGGGACGATATCTTGAGCAACCGCATCAGCTTCCAGGATATTGACAGCAAGAGGTTCGTCGACCACCTGAAAGGAATGAAGCGTGAAGAAGGCGACGTTTATGTTATTACCGCGATGGATGCCGAGACCTTCGGCCACCACATCCAGGACTGGGAGAAGCGTTTCCTGGACAATGTTTTCCTGGCCCTGGAAACCGGGAGCGCGCCGAATCCGAGAAGGAAAGCCGCGGAGCACCCCCCGGCGGTGGCGGAACACAAAGCGGAACCGGCAGGCAATATCCGTACGGCGCTGGTCAGCGACCTGCTGAAATTCTTTCCTCGCGGCAAGGTAATCCAGCCCAAGGCGTCTTCCTGGAGCACCAGCGAGCAGGATATCCGGGCAGAAAACTATTTTCCGCTGTGGAAAGACAAGGCCAACCCCCTTCACACCCTGCAGTGGGAGCATTTGAGCGTGGCCATGGAGCTGTGCAACCGGGCGCAGGACCTGGCGGACAATGCCGCCGCCCGGCGTTTTGCCGAGGTCGCCCGCGGCGTCCTCGACACGGCGCTGCAAAGCGACCAGTTCTGGTGGGCCAACAAGGGGTCGCGCTGGGACATAAACATTGTGCATCGCGGCCTGCTGCAGCAGGCGGAAGTGATCCTGAACGCCTATAAAGCCATCAGTCTCAGCGCCTGCAGCGACGCCCAGAAACGGCTTTACTATTACCGTATCGTAGTAGCCCGCGATTTGAGAAACAAGATTGTAGACAAACTAATCCTGGAATAGGCCGTAGCGGCACGCTGCCGCGTGCCCGGTACTGCACTGCCGCGTGCCCGTAGCGGCGCGGTTTCCGCGCTGGAATAGGCCGTAGCGGCACGCTGCCGCGTGCCCGGTACTGCAGGCTTTCCAGCCTGCAGCGACAGGCGAGCGACAGGCGAGCGACAGGCTAGAAAGCCTGTCGTACCGACATAGCGAAGTATTAACGTTGAAAGAGATTTACCTCAGCCTCGCCTTCCATAACCACCAGCCGGTGGGCAACTTTCCATGGGTGTTCTCCGAGGCCTATGAAAAGGCCTACCTGCCGATGCTCAAAGCCCTGGAAGACCATCCCGACCTCAGGGTATCGCTGCATTACACCGGCCCACTGGTGGACTGGCTCAAGGAAGCACAGCCGGAATTTCTGCGCCGCATCGCCCGCCTGGTCAAGAAAGAACAGGTAGAGATTATTGCCGGCGCCTACTACGAGCCTATTCTGCCCGCCATCCCCGACAGCGACAAGACCGGTCAAATCGCCATGCACATGGCCGCTTCCAAGTGGCTCTTCGAAGCCGTTCCCACCGGCCTGTGGCTGGCGGAAAGGGTATGGGAGCCCCACCTGCCGCGGATACTGGCCGACGCCGGCATCGAATACACCATCCTGGACGACACCCATTTCAAATTGGTGGGACTGGAAGATGCCGATCTTTTCGGCTATTACCTTACCGAAGAACAGGGCCGCTACCTCAGGGTTTTTCCCACCAGCAAGTACCTCCGTTATGCCATTCCGTGGAAAGACGTTGACGAGATCATCGCTTACCTCAAAGACCAGGCATCGGAGAAGCCGCGCCTGGCGGTCATGGGCGATGACGGAGAGAAATTCGGCATCTGGCCCGGGACGCACATCCACTGCTGGTTGAAAGGCTGGATGGACCGCTTTATCGATGCCCTGCTGGAGAACAAGGAATGGCTGCACGTCATTCCCCTGGGCGAATATGCCCGGAGGTTTCCTCCCCTGGGGAGGGTGTACCTGCCCTGCGCTTCTTATGAAGAAATGATGGAATGGGCATTGCCGGCAGCCAAGTCAGCGCAGTTTGTCAGGGTAAAGCACGAGCTGGAAAAGGCGGGGCGGGGGGATATCGCCCAGTTCCTCAAAGGCGGCTACTGGCGGCATTTCCTGGTGAAGTACCCGGAGATCAACTGGATGTATAAGAAAATGCTCCGGGTCCACCACAAGCTGTCCCAGGCCATAGCCACCACCGGCAACAAAAAGGGACAGGATGAACTATGGCAAGCGCAGTGCAACTGCCCCTACTGGCACGGCGTCTTCGGCGGGCTTTACCTTACCGATATCCGGGCGGTTACCTATCAGCACCTTATCAGGGCGGAAAACCAGGCCGATGAGGCCCTCCGCGATGGTCTTCCCTGGCTCGCCTGGGAGCGGCTCGATTTTGACGGCGACGGCTTCCATGAATTGCTGGTGGAAGGCAGCGTCCAGAACCTTTATTTCGTCCCCCACGCAGGAGGCGCCCTGGCCGAGTGGGACCTGCGCGAGCCGGCCTTCAACGTGTTGTCTACCCTTGCCCGCCGGCCCGAGGGGTATCACCAGGAACTGCTCCAGGCTTCCACGAACGGCGGGCCCCAGGCCGACCGGGTGGAGACCATACACGCCGCCATACGGGTGAAAGAGGAATTACCCCGGAGTCTCATCTATGACCCCAACCCCCGCTACTCCTTGCTGGACCATCTTTACCAGCCCGGCATTACCTTCGAAGGCTTGTTGACCGGGCAGGCGCCGGAAATCATGGACCTGGCCGCCCGGTCATATGACTACAACGTGGCCAGCACCAGGGAAGGTTTCAGCCTTCATTTCCGTTTGGAAGCACAGGCGGCGGAGCAGGCCCTCCTGGTGGAAAAAGCCGTCTCCGTAGAACGGGACCGGTCGGGTCTGGAGGTGAGCTGGGAACTGGCCAACACCGGTAATTCGGCTATTGAAGGTGTGTGGGGGTCGGAATGGAATATCAACCTGCTCGGCGGCGGGCACAACCACTCGGCATACTATGCCGTCCCCGGAGGGCGTCTCGAAGACTGGCACCTTGACTCCCAGGGCGAACTGGGTGAGATAGATGGGGTAACCGTGGGAAACCGCTGGCTAAAGATCGAAATTCAACTCCAGCCGGAGCCCAGGGCCAGACTGTGGCGTTTTCCGGTGCAGAGCGTCTCCAACTCCGAAGCCGGGGTGGAACTGACCTACCAGGCCAGTTGTCTCCTGTTCCTGTTCCCCCTGAGCCTCCAGCCGGGCCAGAAGGCCCGCTTCCGCCTCACCGCCCTGGTCCGGTCCCCGGTAACCCCATAGCGCCAAAAGCGTAGTGGCACGCTGCCGCGTGCCAGGGGGGCGTAGCCGCGCGGTCTCCGCGCCGGAGCGGTGGGGCAACTCAATAACCCAATAACCCAATAACCCAAAAACCCGATGAACCTTCCGGTTGAATCTCCCTATCTCAAAATGTTACAATTTTAACGCGTGGTGGGCGTAGCCGAGTGGTTTAAGGCGCCAGGTTGTGGCCCTGGAGAACGAGGGTTCGAATCCCTCCGTCCACCCCATCTGCGCCTGTAGCTCAGCGGATCAGAGCATCAGTCTTCGGAACTGAGGGCCGTGGGTTCGAATCCCACCAGGCGTACCAACCCCGAAAAGCGACATCCCTGGCTATCTTCTGTCGGTCGCCGCGCCGGGGAGATCAGACCGGGTTATAGTCGGCGTCCCTCAGCCCGGCCAGCATCTGGCCGATGAACATGGCATCAGTGATGGTGATGATTGACCCGCCGGCCGAGTCATTCTTCACCGTGGCGGCATTGATCGGGTTGACCAGGGCGGTGGTTTCCCCCAGATTCCTGATCCCGGCAAGGTACTGGCCGATGTACATCGCATCGGTAATGGTGACCATGGCATCGTTGCTGGCGTCGCCCCGGAGGAAGGTCTTCATGGCGTCGGTATTTACCCATACCGGCAGCCCCCCGGCGCGGGTGAGGCTGTCAAAGCGCAGCTTTACCTTCACCGGGGTTGCCGTGCCGCCGGTGAGCCAGGGGTACAGCCGGAACAGCTCCACCGGGGCCGAAGGGGCCGCCAGGCTCTGCGAGGCCGCGATCCGGCTCTTGGTGTTGTATTCGCCGCCGGCGGTATTCAGGCTGGCGGTCACCGAGGTGAACGGCCCCACCCCGCTGCTGGCCTTCATGCTGGCGCCGGTGGAGCTGTAGGTCACGTAGGCGTCAAAGGCCCGGATGCCGTCGGAAAGGTTGACCGTCTCCCCGGTCAGGGTGTTGTAAAAACGGTTGATATAGGCGGCGATATAGGCTCCCTGGTTGTCAATCCCCATGGTCAGCGAGGTCTGCGCCTGGTTGGTCTGCACCACGATATAGCCCGGCCGGGCGAAGACGTTGCTGCCGGCGGGGTTGGTGACCAACAGGGTCACACTGTATGTACCGTCGGCGCTGTAGGTCTTGGCCGGGTTCTGAGTGGAGCTGCCGGTACCGTCGCCGAAGTTCCACGACCAGCCGGTGATGTTGCCCGTAGACGAGTCGGTAAAGGTGACCACCGCCGGCGCCGTCGACAGGGTCGGCGAGCCGGTGAAATTGGCCACCGGGAAACCATAGACCCCGATGGTCTGCGGAACCGCGGTGCTGGCTCCCGCAGCATTGCTGACGGTCAGGGTCACCGCGTAGTTGCCCGGGATGTTATAGACCTTGGTCGGATTCTGAGAAGAGCTGCCGGTGCCGTCGCCGAAATTCCACGACCAGCTAGCGATGATGCCGGTAGAGGTGTCGGTAAAAGTCACGGTTAACGGCGCCAGCCCGCTGGAGGGGTTGAGGCTCTTATTGAAGCCGGCCACCG
>CAZFEA010000056.1:5685-12793 GCA_964518085.1 uncultured Dehalococcoidia bacterium | reverse complement strand
GGTTTCAGTCGCGCGGAACCTCACTTGGCTTAAGTTTATTCCAATATCCTGCCCAAAATCAAATTCGAACCGTAGCGGCACGGCGCGCCGTGCCGAATCCGTAGCCGCGAGCCAGACAGGAGCGGCACGCGGCAGCGCGCCCACCGCCCCTGCACGTGCGACGTGCCGCTACGCCACTGCCGCGAAAGAAAACTCCTCCATTCCCAGGCGCTTGAGGGTATCGACTTTGGGCCGGCCGGAGGGCACTTCCCAGCCGCACTCGCGGTAGAAATCGTAGACCAGGTCGGGCAGGAACTTCGCCACGGTGAAGCCTTTGAACGGGCCGTCGGGGATCGGCTCCAGCATTCGCGGGCCGATATTGGTCAGGTCTTCTTCCGGCGTCCAGCCATATCTCATGTGCAGGATGTGCTCCAGTTGCCACGTCCGCTCGCCGACCATCACCGCTTCTTCTTTGCCGAAGTCCTGCCATCCGGTGACGGCGGCCAGGGCGTCGAGCTGGTCCTGGAGCATGCCCGCGGTCCCGATGGGCTGGGCGAACCAGCATATGCCGCATGCCCCGCAGAAGTACTTGTTGCTGCCGTGCACGTAGACCTCCCTGCCCTTGCCCGCCGGGGACGAGCGATCGGTCATCCCGGGAAAGCCCAGCTCGGGGGCGGCATCCCGGTATTCCCAGGCGGAGAACTGCGATTTGACCCCGCCGCTGCTGATCATCTGCCCCAGCATTATGCCGGTAAAGGGCCTCCAGTCGTGCATCGCCGGCGCGCCGCTCTTGATATTGGCGGCGAACTTCCTGGCATCGCCGCCGATGGTCTTGGCCGTGGCCACCACCCCGTCGGCGATGGCGTCGCCCAGCCAGCCTTCCCTCCTGGCGGTCTTGTGCATGATCTGTGCCACCACACCGGTATCTCCCCATTTCAGTTCCAGCCCGTCGGTGTTTTTCAGGCCGATGAGTCCCTTCTGGAAGGCCTCGAAGGCCAGCCCGGCGGCGCAGCCGAAATGGGACGCCTCGATACCGAGGCGGTTTGACAGGTCAGCAAGGTAATAGACATCCGGCCCGGTGATGCCGAAAGTGAACGCCGCGCCTTCCATATGTTCGCTACCGGCGTTCAGCCTGATCAGGGCCCCCGCGTGGGACCCGGTGGTCAGCCTGACGTCATAAGGGCACTGGCGGTTACATTCGAAGCAGGGCCTCGGGGTATACTCCTGCTTCTCGAAGCCCGCTGCGGCGTCGGCCAGAATAGTGCTCTGGAAATTATGGTTCACCAGGGTTTTCAACGCTACCCCCAGTCCGGTGCCCCACCTGGACTTGGGGTACTCGTAGGCCGGTATCTTGCCCCGCCAGCGATTGCCGGCCTCTTCCAGTTTGGCGGCATTCTTCACCGGCACCCTCTTCGTTCCGTAAACAGCAATTGCCTTGAGCTTCTTGGACCCCAGAATGACGCCGGCGCCGTGGGAAGCGCTATGGTTGTGATCGCTCATGACCATTGATGCCCGCACCAGATTCTCGCCGGCGGGACCGATACAGGCCACTTTAGCCTCGGGTTGGGCCAGGTCTTGCTGGACCCATTCGATGGTCTCGTGGGTATCCTTTCCCCACGCCCCGGAGGCGTCGCGCAGCTCCGCTTTTCCATCGTGGACCCAGAGGTAAACCGGGGTCTTAGACGCGCCGCTGACAACAATTCCGTCATAGCCGGCAAACTTGAGGAAGGCGGCCCAGTATCCCATGCCGCTGCCGCTGGCCACCGTGCCCTCTCCCCGGTCTCCAAAGCTGGTTATGTTACTCAATGCGGTTGCGGTGTAAGCAGTGCCGCCGGGGGTCTTGCCCGTTCCGGTCAGCGGACCGGTCATAAAGACAACCCGGTTTTCCGGGCTGAAAGGCGCCGTTCCCTCCGGGGTCTCATGGACCAGGATCAGTTGGGCCAGGGCCTGGCCGCCCGGGTACTTCCGCAGCACCTCCGGATCGGGAAGGTTTTCCTCTTTTATCTGTCTGCTTGTCAGGTCGACCCGCAATATCTTGCCCATGTATCCGCCGGGCAGCGGCTTTGTCCGTCGTGCGGGAAACAGGGGTTGCTGCCGTAGTCTCTCGAGGTCCTTTTCCAATTCATTCTCCTTTCAGATGTGGTCCACAGGGATGCTTTGTCCCCCAAAGTCGGACGCACCTTAATGGCGACCATGGAAGCGGGGAATCAGTGGCCAATGATAGCCTTACCGAAAGCTGATTGTCAAGAAGCCCTGATTGTTGTAAGATACGGCATTTCCAGGCTTATGCCCGTGCTCGACATCGATCACGGCTAGAGAATAAGAACCATGGCTCACAGGCAGGGCCGCCTGTGATACCGGTTGAGTAACGAGGAGAAACACCGATGTTCGCTGGCAAAACCCCAATTTATGTTCTAGCTTTCCTGGCCAGTATGGGCTATGGAATAATCCTGCCCGGCCTTATTATCCAGGCGAAGCAGATGGGGTCAAGCTATTCGCTCATCGGCCTGATGGTATCGGTCTATGCCGCCGCCCAACTGGCCACCCAGATTCCCGTGGGAAGGTTGTCCGACCGCATGGGACGTAAGCCCCTGGTGGTAGCCGGATTTGCCGGGGTGACGCTGGCCGCCCTGGCATACAACTTTGCCGCTGATCCACGTTACTATATCGGCCTGCAGGCATTTGCCGGGTTGTCGGTTGGGTGCATTTGGGCCCCGCTGCTGGCAAGGCTCACCGAACAGACCGAGCCTGCCAAAAGAGGGAAGGTGATGGGCATTTTCAACACCCTGCATTTTGTGGGAGTCGGGCTGGGACCGCTGGCCGGAGGGTATGTCGCCCTCACTTCGTTCTCGGTGTTCAACCTGTGGGCGATGTTCGCCGGGACCGGCATTGTTTTCAGTTTCTGGGCTTTCAGCGACGGCCCGCGGGCCGCCGGGGCCGCCGGAGGCGCCGGTCTCAGGAAGCCATCCGGTCCCATGGTGAAGGAAGGGACGCTGCTATCCTTCGTGAGCGCCTGCGCCATCCGCTCCCGCGGCGGGTTTTGTACCAGTTTCAATAACGCCATATTGCCGCTATATGCTGTCGCCCTGTTTACTATCCCCACCTCCATGGTTGGCGGCCTGATGGCCATACACGGCGTTATGCTGGCGATATTTAATTTTCCGGGAGGGGTTGTGGCCGATAGGGTAGGCCGCAAATGGCCTGCCATTACCGGGTCTCTGGTCGCCACCGTCGGCGTGTTGTGGTATTCCTTCCCCGGCGGCTACTGGCCGTTGTTCGTGGCGGTGGGGCTGGCCGGCGCCGGGGCGGCTTTTACCACCCCGGCCCTGCAGGCGCTGATCGGGGATATAGCGCAGCCTGCCCGCCGGGGAGAAGCCTTCAGCTATTTCCTGACCTCATTCTACATAGGGACGGTATTCGGCGCTTCGCTGTTTGGCTTCCTGGCGGACGTGGTCGGACTGAGATGGGCGGTCTTGTCCTGGGGTGGCTTCAGCCTGGCGTTATCCCTCAGCGGCGGCCTGATCAAAGATTCGATTGCCCGGCCGGCGCCTGCACCGGTAGCATCTCACTGACCTGCCCCGCTACGCCCCCGCACGGGCAACGTGCGGCTACGCCCCTGCACGTGCAACGTGCGGCTACGCCCGGCACCGTGCCGCCAACGGGCGGGCGAGCCGCCACCCGGCATCCTCCGCGCCGCCCTGGCTCGCCCCTACAATGTCCTATAATAGAGATATGACCACTCTCGAACAGTTAATCAAGGAGCGCATTGCCGCCTCCGGGCCCATCACTTTCCGAGATTTCATGGAGATGGCCCTCTATTATCCCGGCCTGGGCTATTATTGCCAGGGTAAGGACCGGGTCGGGGCGGGGGGTGATTTCTACACCAGCCCGTCCACCCATCCGGTGTTCGGCGCCCTGCTGGCCATTCAAGTGGAGCAGATGTGGCAACTCCTGGGCAGTCCTGCGGCATTCACTGTGGTCGAATTTGGCGCCGGCAAAGGGCTTTTGGCCAGGGATATCCAGGCATATCTGCCTTGCCTCCATGCCGGGTTGGCCGCTTCGCTGCGTTACTTAAGCGTCGAAAGGCATTGCGGCAGCGTTCCGGAGGTACCGGCGGCCGCCATGCCGGGTGAAATTACCGGCTGCATTCTATCGAACGAACTGGTGGATGCCTTGCCCGTGCACCGGGTGATTTATGGCGGGGGGCGGCTGCAGGAGATATTTGTAGATGTGCACCGTGACGTCCTGGCCGAGACCACCGGGCGCCTTTCATCCTCTTTGCTTGAGCAGTATTTGAAAGAAGGAGGCATAGTTCTGGCCGAGGGCCAGGCAGCGGAAATCAATCTGGAGGCGGTAAAGTGGATGAGGGACGTTGCCGGCAGCCTCACCAGAGGCTTTGTGGTGACTATTGATTACGGCTATCCGGCTTCGGAGCTTTATTCCCTGGAACACAGACAGGGTACGCTCATGACCTATGCCCGTCACGTCGCCGGGACGAATCCCTATGTAAACATCGGCGAACAGGACCTGACCAGCCATGTTGACTTTACCGCCCTGGTCCAAACCGGACAGAAAAAAGCTCTATCACCGCTGGGCCTGGTGTCGCAGGGCGAGTTTCTGCGGAACCTGGGAATGAAAGGGTTTGTGGACGCGCTTCGACACCGCGGACTGCCATATGACAAATACCTGGAGAACCGGTATGCCATGATGGAGCTGGTCAGGCCCGACGGCTTTGGCGACTTCAAAGTGCTGGTGCAGGAAAAGGGTGTCGGTCCGGCAAGCCTGTACGGTCTCAGCCCCGGCGGCGAGCCGGTGAAGAGGGCGGCCCGGGCGGGTTCCCTGGAAGCGCCGCTATTGACCGCGGACCATGCGCCCCTGGCGAGGGCGAAGTATCCACATGTTTTTGAAGCCCAGAAAATGCAAAATGACATCGGGGGTCGCCGTCTCCCCCTTTGAAAAAGGGGGACTAAGGGGGATTTAAGAAACAGGCAAAATCCCCCTGTATCCCCCTTTTGCGAAAGGGGGAGGTAGACTGGGCCTCCTCGTGATGATAGGCCATTTTCATCCTTCATCGCGCCCGCTCGCGGGCATGGAGGATTCATTCGTGTTTATTCGTGGTTCCTGTTACCCCGAGCTCGTCCTTGAGCGATTCCAGCCTGGCAGCGTAGTCATCGCGCCCTGCTACCTCCGGCGCCTGTGTTGCGCGGGTTTGTTCCGGGTTGATCACCACCGCTGTGCCGGCAATACCTTCCGCGGCCAGTTCCCGCCTCAGTTCGTCTTCGGCCCGGGGCCCGGCCTTCGCCCGGGTCTCGGTTCTGGCCCTGGCGTAGCTTTCGATTAGTTCCCTGATGGCCGCCCACACCGGTTCTTTCTGCGGCGAGGGAGACAAAAGCCCCCACGCTTCGAGGACCCTGTTTGCCGGATCAGGGGAGTCGAGGGAAATAGAGGCTTTCAAACTATTCAGAAGGGACCTGATGACTATATTGCGGTCCTCGCCCTTGTACTTGTCCAGCTCTATTTGGAGGTCTCTCGCTGTCAGCCCGGCCAGGTACTTCCGGGCCAGTGCCTCGCCTATGGGAACGCAGCTCTCTTCCCGCCTTTTGGCCAGCTCTTCAGGCGACGGCTTTCCAAGCTTTTCGGCCTTTTCCATGGCGATTTCCCAGGCGCTTTTCATTCTCTCTTACCTCGGTTTGTAATATAATGGCTCACAGGCGAGGACGCCTGTGATACCGACGTGGGTTACTAAGTATATCAAAGCGGCCAATCCGGAAGAAAGGCATTTCATGGAAATAATCAAGGATGTCTTTGCCTATGTGTGGCAGGGGCAGGGAAACAATGCCAACAGCTATGCACTGCGGTACCATCTCGACGGAGCGCCGAAATATCTCTTGATCGACCCCGGCCACAATGTCATCGCCACCCCGATGAGAGACCCTCGAAACCGCCAGGTAATGATGCTCCATGAAGAACCGGGGCTGGAAACGCTGGTCGAACATCTGAAGAAGGACGGAATCGCCACCGGCGATATCGGCCTGATCATCAATACCCATGGCCACATCGATCACTGTGAAGCGGCATTCGTCCTGGCCGGGGACTACGGCATCCGGGTCGGCCTTCACCGGGAAGACCGGGACGTTTGCCGCCGCGGCATGGGGGACATGTTGAGACTGGCGGGCGCCGGCAAAGAAGAGGCCGAGGCTGTTGGCCCGGACCTGTTCCTCCAGGAGGGCGAGCTGCTTCTGGGCAAACCGGACCCGGTAAGACTGCAGATAATCCATACCCCGGGCCATTCGGCGGGTTCGATTTCGATATACTGGCCGGAAAAGAAAACGCTGATTGCCGGCGATGTGATTTTTTATCGCAGCACCGGGCGGTGGGACCTCCCCGGCGGAGACATCCGGCTGCTGAAGCAAAGCGTGAGCCGCCTGGCTGAGCTCGACTGTGAGCTGTTGCTCACCGGGCATCCATACGGTCACCCGGGCATTATCAAAGGCAAGAAGGAAGTCCAGACGAACTTCAGTTTTGCGCTGCATCACGTGTTAGTGTAGCAAATAGCAATTAGCAATTAGCAGTTAGCAATCAGGTTATTATCGTTTCCTGGCAGCAATTGTACCCTTGACAGGTCCCGATTAGCTCGTCATGGAGCGATACCTGAATCTGATAGCTAATTACTAATTGCTAATAGCTAATCGCTAATAGCTAACCGCTGATTGCTAATCGCTAATTGCCAATAAGAATTCGAATTGAAAGATTTCAGACGATTGAGCGTGTGGCAGAAATCGCATCTCTTGACACTGGCGATTTATGGTAAGACCGCGAGCTTCCCCAGGGACGAGCTTTATGGTTTGACCTCTCAAATCCGCAGGGCTTGCAGTTCTATTCCTGCCAACATTGCAGAGGGCTGTGGCAGGGAGAGTGTGGCTGAATTCGGACGGTTTCTCCAGATCGCGCAGGGTTCTGCCAGCGAGCTGGAATACCAGCTTCTCCTGGCCAACGAGCTCAAGTTTTTGAGTGGCAAGGACTATGAACTTCTGGCGAACCAGTTGGATCAGATTAGAAGAATGTTGACTGCGTTGACGAAAAAACTGAAGGAGGGGTAGCTATTAGCGATTAGCAGTTAGCGATTAGC
>CAZFEA010000056.1:0-5585 GCA_964518085.1 uncultured Dehalococcoidia bacterium | reverse complement strand
TGACGAAAAAACTGAAGGAGGGGTAGCTATTAGCGATTAGCAGTTAGCGATTAGCCATTAGCTGTTAGCGATTGGCGATTGGCTGTCAGCTAATGGCTGGTTCCACCTGACAACTGACTGGTTCGCGAACAGATCCCTCAAAAAGCTAATAGCTAATACTAATCGCTAACCGTAATGGCTAATGGCTAATAGCTAATGGCTAATTGCTAACTGCTAATTGCCAATCGCTAATCATGCAAGTTGAAGAAATCCTGTCCTCCCTGATAAGAATCGATTCCGAAAACCCGCCCGGCAGGGAAAAAGAGATGGCGGACTTTCTGAAGCAGATGTTCGATGCCGCCGGCATCGAAAATGAGGTGATTGCCGGCGAACCGGGCCGCCATAATTTCATTGGCACACTGGGCGAAGGGCCGAAAAGCCTGCTTTTCCTGTCCCATGCCGATACCGTGCCCGCCGGCGAGGGGTGGGATTTTCCTCCTTTTTCCGGTCAGATCAGGGATGGCATGGTGCTGGGGCGCGGCGCTCAAGATTGCAAAGCCCTGGTAGCCGCCGAGGCGTACGCCGTGCTGCAACTGGCCAGAGGGCGACGGCTGAACGGCAAACTGGTGTTCGCCGCCACCGCCGACGAGGAGGCCGGCGGGAAACACGGCGTCAAGTTTCTGCTGGAGAAACACCCGGAGAAGATAAGGGCAGATTTCTGCGTCACCGAAGGCGGCAACCTCCCGTACACAATAGGGGGCAAGACTGTCGAGTTCATCCAGGTGGGCGAGAAGGGCACGGCCTGGAGCAGGCTGACGACGCGGGGAGTTTCCTGCCATGGTTCGCTGCCTGACCTCGGGGACAACGCAATTTCGAAAATGGGCCATATCGTGGCCAGAATTGCCGACCACCGGCCCCGGATGAAGCTCTTGCCCGACGTGGCGCAAATGGTCCAGGAACTGGTGAAGCTGAAGGAAGCAGATCGGGACTTCGTAATCAATGAGAACAATATAGATGACGCCATCGCGCTTTTCGAAGACAAGGCCTTCGCCGCCTACCTCAAGGCGATCACGCGGATGACGATTTCGCCCAACTTGATCCGCGGCGGCACCAAGACCAATATCGTGCCCGACCTTTGCCAGGCAGACCTGGACATAAGGGTGCTGCCCGGGCAGGACAAGGGCGCCATCCTGCGCGAGCTCCGGGCTATCGCGGGGAACGAAACGGAGATAGAAATCGACTACAATCCGCCGTCCTTTTCCCCCACCGGTTCGCCGTTTTACGCCGTGGTGGCGGCGGCCGTTCGAGAGTCCACTGGCTCGGCGGTGTGTCTCCCGTGCATCTCGTCGGGCGCGACCGATTCACGGCATTTGCGTCCCGCCGGTATTCCCAGCTACGGAATAGAGGTCATGGCGCCGGGATTCGACCAGGAACTGCGCCGGCTTCCCCATGCCCGGAATGAGCGGATCGATGTTGCCTCGGTGAAGTGCAAGGCCGACTTCCTGGTCCGGCTGGCTCAGAAGTACCTGGGCTAATTGTCTCTTTCGCTTGCGAAGGGCGGCGGAGGAATGTCCCCTCTCCCTTGACGGGAGAGGGTTAGGGTGAGGGAGTCGCGCCGCTACGGAGGCCGCATTTTCCGGGGAAACGATGTCTCACAGGCAGGGCCGCCTGTGATACCGGTATTTTTCGTATGTTATAATTTCATATAGAGTTGAAGGAACAAACGTGATATTCGACAAGCTGCACCTTTTGGGGAGCAATCCCCTGGAGTTCTTCAGGATGCTGGCGCTGTCGGCCCTTGCCCTGGCCGTCGCCATCACCATTCATGAATTCAGTCATGCCTACATCGCTTTCCGGCTGGGTGACCCCACCGCCCAGAGCCAGGGCCGGATTTCCCTTAATCCCGTCAGGCACCTCGATCCCCTGGGGACCATCCTGCTATTCGTCGCCGGCTTCGGCTGGGGTAAACCTGTTCCGGTTAATCCCTATTATCTGAAACATGGCCCCCGAAAAGGCATGGCCCTGGTTGCCCTGGCCGGGCCCGTATCCAACCTGCTGCTGGCCGCGGCCCTCGGACCGGTCTTGAGGTTGGCGCCTCTGGCCCTGGAAACTTTCTTCGAATATGCCTTCATTTACAACATTGTCCTGGCCATATTTAACCTGCTTCCGGTGCCGCCGCTGGATGGATCGAACATACTGATGGGCATCCTGCCTTCCGGGTTGGCCGCCTCTTACTCGCGAGTAATGCCTTTCGGACCGGCTATTCTGCTGGGGGTTATCATGATCGACCGGTTCACACCGGGCAGCATACTGGGGAGTGTGATGGGGCCTCCCATGCAGTTCTTCGCCAACCTGTTCCTGGGGCAAATGCCGCTCTAGCAATGTCCGACATCGTTTCGATCATTGGACTGGGGCTGATCGGCGGCTCCCTGGGGATGGCCCTCAAGAAGCACACCCCCGGGATAACGGTCAAAGGCTATTCCCGCCGTCCCGAAACCCGTTCCCTGGCTATTACCTTGGGGGCTGTGGATATGACTGCCGAAACCCTGACCGGGGCGGTTAAGGATGCGCGGCTGGTGGTGATCGCCACGCCGGTAATGACCACCAGGACTATTCTTAAAGAAATGGCCGCGTGTGCCGCCGGCGGTACTATAGTCACCGATACCGGCAGCACCAAAGCGGCGGTCATGGAATGGGCGGCAGGGTTTCTACCCCGGACCGTTCAGTTCATCGGCGGCCACCCCATGGCCGGCAAAGAGAAAGCGGGCATTGAATTCGCCGAGGCCGACCTGTTCCGTAATTGCACCTACTGCCTCATGCCGTCAGGCGGCGCGTCTCCAGAGGCCTTATTTTATGTCAAGAGCCTGGTGGCAACTATCGGCGCCCGTCCGGTAATTATGGAGGCGGCGCGGCATGACCGCCTGGTGGCCGGCATTTCTCATTTGCCGTTCCTGCTGTCGGTAATATTGATGGAGCTTTGCTCCCGGGACGCCGACTGGCCGGAGGCGGCCGCGCTGGCAGGCAGCGGCTTCCGGGACATGACCAGGCTTGCCTCGGGAGACCCGGAAATGTACCGGGACATATGCCTGACCAACGCCGCTGAAATAGGCGATCTTGTCGAAAAATACATCAAGGCATTGCAGGACAGCAAAGCTTCCCTGGCGGACCGCGACCGGCTACAGAAGCTGTTTAGCCGCGCCCGGGAGGCCACGGAAAGCTGGCTGAAAGGTCGCTAACTTGCAGAGAAGCGTCTCACCGCCTTACCGACTGAAGGGCCAGGTGGCCCTGCCCGGGGACAAATCGATTTCCCACCGGGCGGCGATTTTCAATGCCATCGCCAGCGGCGTTGCCATGGTGACTAACTTCGCTACCGGGGCAGACTGCCGGTCGACGTTGAGGTGTCTCAAGGGACTCGGCGTTGACCTGACCTATTTCGAGGACCCGGTACCGTCGGTACAGATCCACGGCGTCGGAAGGTCCGGGTTAAGGGAGCCGGAGGACGTACTGAACGCCGGCAACAGTGGCACCACCACAAGGTTGTTGACCGGACTGCTGGCAGCCCAGCCGTTTCTGTCGGTGATCACCGGCGACCGTTCCCTGCGCTCCCGTCCGATGGGAAGAATAATCAAGCCCCTTGAGCTTATGGGCGCGGAGATCCGGGGACGGAAGAACAACACCCTGGCGCCCCTGGCCATCAGGGGCGGCCGGTTGAACGGCATTAACTACCTTTTGCCGGTGGCCAGCGCCCAACTGAAGTCGTCATTGATACTGGCCGCGGTCCTGGCCCAGGGCCAGACCGGACTCGAAGAGCCGGCCCTTTCCAGGGACCATACCGAACTGCTTTTATCGGCTATGGGCGCCGGCATCGAACGCCAGGGAAACCGCCTTACCATCAGTCCCTTGCGCCAGGAGCTAAGGGCGTGCAGCCTCAAGGTCCCCGGGGATATCAGTTCGGCCGCATTCTGGCTGGTAGCCGGGGCAATCCATCCCCGGGCCGAGCTCAAGGTCATTAACTGCGGCGTCAATCCCACCCGCACCGGCATACTGGATATCCTATCGGCCATGGGGGCAGACCTGCAGGTAGTCAACCCGCGGACGGAAGGGGGCGAGGCGGTGGCCGACATCGTCGTCCGCTCCAGCCGCCTGAAGGCTACCAGGATCGGAGGCGCGCTGATACCGCGGGCTATTGACGAAATCCCGGTCCTGGCGGCGGCAGCCTGCTGCGCCGAAGGGGACACGGTGATCAGCGATGCCGGGGAACTCAGGGTCAAGGAGTCCGACCGCATCGAGACCACGGCCAGGGAGCTCACCCGGCTGGGCGCCAGGATAGACACCCTGCCCGACGGCATGATCATTCACGGCCCATGCCGAATGAAGGGGACGGTGACCAGCGGTCACGGCGATCACCGGCTGGCAATGACCCTGGCGGTGGCCGGCATGGTGGCTTCGGGGAATACCATCATCAAGAATGCCGAGGCGGTGGATATCTCTTATCCCGGTTTCTGGCGAGATATGGAAGCGGTGTCAAAATGACACTTAAGGTGAAAACAAATGGGTATTCAACTGGTAAACATAGGTTTCGGCAACGTCCTGGCTATGAATCGGGTGGTTGCCATTTTGCCTCCTCACTCCCTGCCGGTCAAACGGATGCTCAAGGAGCTGAAGGAAGCCAACCTGATGATCGACATGACCAGCGGACGCAAGGTCAAGTCTGTCCTGTTCACCGATGATGGACGCGTCATCCTGGCCGCCCTGACGCCGTTGACCATCGCCGGCCGCGTCCAGACTCAGGAGGAAGAACGCGCCCGCGGCGAGGGAGCGAAATAGAAGAAAAACTCGGGTCGACCTTATCCCGGCAGGCCGAACCGTTGCTTCTGGTCCTGTCCGGCCCATCTGGAGTGGGCAAGGATATGCTCCTTACATTGATGAAGAAGCAATTTCCTGCCTTTCACTTCACCGTCACCATGACCACCAGGCCGAAACGGGACAAAGAAACCGATGGGGTGGACTATTTTTTTGTGTCACGGCAGACCTTTCTGGAAATGGTCGCCAGGGACGAGCTACTGGAATGGTCTGAAGTGTATGGCAATTTGTATGGGGTTCCTTTCAAGCAAGTCCGGGAGGCCCTCGATAGGGGGCAGGACACCGTTCTCAAGATCGACGTCCAGGGGGCCAGGAAAGTGAAGCAAAAAATACCGTCGGCGGTGCTCGTTTTTGTCGCCCCGCCTTCGGAAGAGGCCCTGGCGGCCCGGCTCCGGGGAAGGAAAACAGAGAACGACAGCGACTTCAGGGTGAGGCTCGAGACCTCGCGGGAAGAAATGAAGGCCATATCCATTTTCGATTACCTCACGGTAAATGACGAGGGGAAGATCCAGGACACCCTGGAGAGCCTCAAGTCCATAATAGCTACCGAAAAGAACCGCCGTTTGCTCCCGAAATAGCGGGTGGCACAGGCCTCCTGTGAGGCATTAGGGCACGCGGCAGCGTGCCGCTACCGGGTGCACAGGCCTCCGTGCCTGTGAGACATTGGGTGGTTACCAAAATGTCGCCCTCTCCCCCTTTGAAAAAGGGGCAAAATCCCCCTGTATCCCCCTTTTGCGAAAGGG
>CAZFEA010000055.1:7344-13029 GCA_964518085.1 uncultured Dehalococcoidia bacterium | reverse complement strand
TAAAGTCTTGCAGCCCCGCCAGACGCAGATGGGAGTTTATGGGACAGGCTCTAAAAGGAAAAGAATTATTAGATTCTGGACCACAACCTTTACGCATTGAACAGTTCGGTTGGGGTAAGCAATTGGTAGGCTGGATTTCGTTAGAATATCCGAAAGTGTTTCTGTATCACAGTATGGGATTGTTCTTATTGAGAGTTCCTGTATATGAAGATATTTATCCGGAGGCATTACTGAATTTTTTCAAGATTATCGAGCTTGTGACATATAAGAGAACGATGAAAAAGCCCCAACTAAGAGTAATCCTTGCGGAAGCCAATCGTTTGGACATTAAAGCGTTAGATGAAGAGGAAATCAAGAAATACTATCGAGTTAGAGGAAGGGACGTGGCGCATGACTGGGGTAAGACAGAACCCATAGGCAGGGAGGATGTCATAAACTGTAAGCATTGTGCCGAGGAATTCATAATTTCCGATAGGCATAAAAGGATAAGTAAAGTGAAGCCATGAAAGCAGGTATCTATCGCCTGGTATGTCCAGGGCAGGGGGGAATGGGCTACAAGGGTCGAACCAACCAGTAGTCACAAGCTGAAAGCTAGCTCAAACGTCTTGGTTCTGCGTATTGGACACTGTGGCCCATTGCTTTTACCCATGTAAATAGTGAGAGGGTAAAACCTCTTGCAGGACTGGACAAGGACTGAGGAGAGTTGTAGCATTTCGGTACCAGCGATTTGTCCGAAAACGACTGAACCAATACACCATTTACCAGATTTTGCAATTCGCAAGTGCCATATCTATCGAAAACTGCCTCGACCGCTAGTTCCGCAAGTTGAAGACCAGTCCGAACGTCTTGGGTGTTTTACCTATCGTCCCCGACGGCTCCACGTTCAAGTGGGAAAATTTTGGGTTGGGCCGGTTGGAACCTGATCGCCGGTGAAGTTTGACAATCTAAGTCTCGCTGTGCTAATTTTAATTATAATGAGCGCGATACCGTACTCTAAATGGGAGGAGCTATGATAGAGGGGGCACAAGAAGCTTTAGAGAGTGGTGTCAGCATTGTCCGTACCGGTTGCTGTCATGATTGCGGGGGTCGTTGTGTCTTACGGGCGCACGTTAAAGACGGCAAGATTATCCGCATTGAGACCGACAACGGCGAAGAACCGCAAATACGGGCTTGTCTGCGAGGACGCGCCTATCGTCAGAGGGTCTACTCGCCGGAAAGGCTCAAATATCCGCTACGCCGCACCGGGGAGCGCGGGCAAGGCCTGTTTGAGCCAGTCTCCTGGGATGAAGCGTTGGACAGGGTGGCCTCGGAGCTTGTCCGGGTAAAGAAGACCTATGGCAACTCCGCCATTCTCGCCCACGGGGCCGGCGGCAGCAACCAGAGCATTCTCCATGGCCCTTTCCCTATTTTGCGCTTACTCACTTACTTTGGCGGTTATACCCGCTGGTGGGGCTCAGCCTCGAACGAGGGGTCGCTCTACGCTTCCATGGCTACCTACGGCACCATCCGTTCCGGGAACAGCCGTGATGACCTGCTTAACTCCAGGTTCATCATCATGTGGAGCTGGAACCCGGCCAACACTATTCAAGACCCCGGCACGTCCCTTTATCTCGCCAAAGCCAGGGAGAAGGGTATCAAAATCGTCGGGGTGGACCCCCGCTGCACCGACACCATCGCCACCTTCGCCGACCAGTGGGTCCCGATTCGCCCTAACACTGATGCCGCCATGCTGATTGCCATGGCCTATGTTATCGTCACGGAAAACCTTCATGACCAGCCTTTTATTGAGAAGTATACGGTAGGCTTCGATAAGTACAGGGACTACCTGTTAGGTACCGAAGATGGCATCCCCAAGACCCCCGTGTGGGCCGAAGCCATTACTAGGGTACCGGCGGAGATTATCGCCGGCTTAGCCCGGGAGTATGCCACCAAAAAGCCGGCCGCGCTCATTGCCGGCTGGGGGGCGGGCCGGACCGCCATGGGCGAACAGTACGCCCGCGCCGCCTGCGTGCTGACGGCAATAACCGGCAATATCGGCCTCCGTGGGGGTAATGCCGCCGGCTTCGGCAGGGCCTACTCCAGCCGCGAGACAACCTGGGAACGCGGCCCGCGTAACAGGGTGGAGGCGGAAGCTCCACACCGCAAGGACAGCCTCTATAAATTGCATGGCGGTACCAACCCCAGCAGCGCTCGTATTCACGTGGGTGACATCAGCAACTCCATCATCAAGGGCCGCGCCGGGGGCTACCCGGCGGACATCAAGCTGGCTTACCTTGGTAACTTCCTCAATTCCGGCGCCAATACCAACCTTACCGTTAAGGCCCTCAAGGCGCTCGAGTTCATTGTCATCCACGAGCAGTTCATGACCCCCACCGCTAAATTTGCCGATATCGTGTTACCGGTAAATACCTTCATGGAACGGAGTGACATCGCCCCGCCCTGGCTAGGCGCTCCCTACTATATCTTCCTGAATCAAGCCATTGAGCCCCTTGCAGGTCCAAAGACGGACCTGGAAATCTGCATGGCGCTGGCCAGGCGGCTGGGTATACCCGAAACCTTCGATAGCAAAACTGAAGACCAGTGGCTGCGCGCAATCGTTGCCTCCCGCAGCGACATTCCCGACTATGAGACGCTGAAACGAGACGGCGTCCTCAAAATCAAGCTTCCGGAGCCGATTGTTGCCTTTGAGAAACAGATTAAAGACCCCGAGCACAATCCCTTTCCCACTCTATCCGGCAAGATTGAAATCTATTCGGAGCACATGGCGGAATGGAATAACCCGATGCTGCCACCTATCCCCAGGTATATCAGCCCCCGGGAAAACTATGATGACCCCCTGGCGACAAAGTACCCGTTGCAACTGATAACGCCCCATTATAAGACCCGGGCACATGGCATGTGGCATAATGTGCCCTGGATGCGAGAGATTGAGCCGCAGTCCGTCTGGGTGAGCCCGCCCGACGCCGAAGCCCGCGGCATCAAGAATGGCGACCCGGTTGATGTCCATAATGACCGGGGCCGGGTGCGCCTGCCGGCCAGGGTCACCGGGCGCATCATGCCGGGCGTCGTCAGCATCGGCCAGGGGGCCTGGTACGACCCGGACAAGGATGGAGTCGACCGCGGCGGTTGCGCCAACGTCCTGACCGACAGCTTGCGGTCGCCCGGCGGCTGCATAGCCATGAATACGGTCCTGGTCCAGGTGGAACCGGCACCCAAAACTGAAGGAGGCAAGTCGTGACGCAGCTTGGTTTCTACTTCGACCAGACGCGGTGCACGGGCTGCTACACCTGCGCTGTAGCTTGCAAGGACTGGTATGACATTGATGCCGGGCCGGCCAACTGGATGCGAGTACGGGAAACGGAATCGGGAAACTTCCCCGATATCTTCGTATCCTACCTGGCTTCGCCGTGCTACCAGTGCGCCAATCCCCCCTGCGTCTTAGCCTGCCCCGTCAAAGCCATCACCAAGCGGGAGTCTGACGGTATTGTCACGGTGGACAGGGAGAGATGCCTTGGTAATCAACAATGCCGTACCCTCTGCCTCAATGCCTGCCCCTGGCGTGCCCCCCAGTTTGGGCCGGAGGCAAACGCAAAGATGCACAAGTGCCAGTTTTGCCTGGAGCGGTTACAGCGAGGGCAGCAGGCGATTTGTGTTGAGGCCTGCCCGATGTACGCCCTGGACGTCGGGCCAATTGACGAACTTCGCGCCAAATACGGAGACGCTGTCGGAGCCGAAGGCTTCAAGCCCTCGGCAAGGTTCAAGCCAGCCGCAGTGTTTAAACCCAAGAAACGGTAAAGCGACTTGACAGCTCCAGGACATAGCGGTATTATCTGGCCAAGTTGCGTAACGCTTGATTTCAATTTGAAACGCGAGAATCCGGTTCCATTATTGGGCAAGTGTCATAGGAGGTCAGGTTCAGGATGCTCTCTTCATCTACCATAAAGTACGAAGTCAAAGACCGGGTCGCCTGGATAACGCTGAATCGTCCGGAGATTATGAATGCCCTTAACCAGGAGATAAGAAACGCCATCGCCGAAGCAATACGACAAAGCGCCAGCAATGATGATATCCTGGTTATCATTATGACCGGTGAGGGCGGCAAGGCCTTCTCCGCGGGCGCTGACCTGAAAGCGCTGAGTCAACAAGGTGCGTCAGTGAACCCATTTCTGCCACAGTTCCCGAGCGACGACGTTGTCGACCAGTGCCCCAAGCCTATTATCGCCGCGATTGATGGCTATTGCCTGGGGGGTGGTCTGGAGTTGGCCCTCCGTTGCGATATCCGAATTGCCACGGAGAAGTCCCGCTTTGGCCTACCTGAGCCCCGTCGAAGCCTCATGGCCGGCTACGGCCTTCATAACCTCTCGCGGATGATACCACTGGGCGAGGCTTTGCGCATCCACCTTACTGGTGGCCACATCACGGCCCAGCGTGCCTATGATATGGGCCTCATCCAGTCACTGCTCGCTGACCGCAACGCCCTCTTTGCTGAAGCTGAGCTTATTGCCAGTGAAATCAAGCTCTGCGCCCCCCTGGCGATACGGGCAATTAAACGCATTGTCAAGGTGGGACGAAACCTCCCGGTGGAATACTCCTGGAAGCTGGCGGAACCTATCGCAGAGCAGATTGCCAAGTCGGAAGACCGGCTGGAGGGGCCGAGGGCCTTTGCCGAAAAGCGGGCGCCGGTGTGGAAAATGCGTTAGTCGGGAGTGGAGAAGATGGCCAGTGAATTAAGAGGTAAAGAACAGGACAGAGAGAAGATAGTAACGGCCACTCACTGCAGTCACTGCGGAGGGGTCTGTCTGCTTAAAGTGCACGTCAAAGACAATGTAATTACCCGGATTGAAACCGATGACGGCGAAGAGCCGCAGTACCGCGCCTGTGCCAAGGGGCGCGCCTACCGTCAGAGAGTGTACGCTCCTGACCGTCTCCTTTACCCGTTGAAGAGAGTCGGCGAGAGGGGAGACGGCAAATTTGAGCGAATCGCGTGGGAGGAAGCAGTGGATAAAGTGGCTCGAGAGCTGATAAGAGTCAAGGAAACGTACGGGCCGGCTTCGATTCTACTCAAGTGGTGCGGGGGTGACGGTGGTAATTTGCAGGTGTCGACCGCCCACAGAAGGCTCCTGCATATGTTTGGCGGCTGCTCTGACGTCTGGGGTGTCCACTCATATCAAGGCGCCATTTTTGCCGAAGTGGCCACCCTGGGAACGGTAGTTACCGGCAATACCCGGGACGATTTACTCAATTCCCGGCTGATTATCCTCTGGGGACTGAACCCCACGGAAACCACCCTGTATAGCAATACCGCCTGGTACCTGGCCCGGGCGAGGGAATCCGGGACCAGGATTATCTCCGTCGACCCCAGGTACACTACGACCACGGCTCTCTGCGCCAGCCAATGGATACCCATCAGACCGGGTACGGATGCGGCAATGCTAATCGCTATGGCTTACGTGATAATCAAAGAAGGCCGGCATGACCGGAAGTTCCTGGATACCTATACCATTGGCTTCGATAAATTCAAGGATTACGTTATTGGCGCCGAAGACGGCGTACCCAAGACACCTCAATGGGCTGAGGCCATCACCGGGGTGCCAGCCGGGACAATAGAGGACCTGGCCCGGGAGTACGCGACCACCAGACCGGCGGCGTTGCCTCCACCGACAAAGAGACCTTCAATCTCCAACT
>CAZFEA010000055.1:0-7334 GCA_964518085.1 uncultured Dehalococcoidia bacterium | reverse complement strand
GCCCGGGGGGTACTGCGTGCGCGGAACAACGGCGGCGTGCCGCGACCACACTGGCCGCGATGACGCGGAACATCGGCACCAGGGGCGGAAGCTCGGGAGGTAAGGGTTACGGTGGTCGCTCGATAATGTATCCCTTCGTTAAGCTGGGCCAGGGGATGTCAGTGCCACCTAATCCGGTTGAATCGAAGGCGCCGCCCCGGAAGAATGATTTCCCCGCGTGGGGTGGCTGGACGGGGACCTACTATTCCGGTCAGGTCCACCAGGATAAGGTAGCCGAGGCTATCCTCAAGGGTAAGGCCGGAGGCTATCCTGCCGACTACAAGCTGCTTTATATTACCAGCAATGACTATCCCAACCAGTACCCGAATGTAAACAGATGCGCTGAGGCGCTAAAGTCGAGTTCACTGGAGTTCATCGTTGTTTTCGAGCAGTACATGACCCCGGCCGCCCGGTTCGCCGACATTCTGCTGCCGGTCAATACCTGTTTGGAAAGAAACGATATAGTTACCGGAGCGACACTGGGTTTCTATGGTCTTATGAGTAAGGCCATTGAGCCAGTCGGAGAGTCAAAAGGGCACCTGGAGATATGCACCGCCCTGTCGGCCAGGTTGGGTGTTTCTGGCTATAATGACAAGACGGAGGCGGAATGGCTAAAGCAGATTGCCACCGGCAGCCCTCACATCCCCGATTATGAGACTTTCAAGAACACCGGGTATCATAAGCTCAGGCGTGAGGAGCCATATATCGCCTTTAAGTTGCAAATCGATGACCCCGGGAACAACCCGTTCCCGACTCCTTCCGGCAAAATCGAGATATTCAGCCAGCGTCTGGCCGATATGAATGACCCCAAAATCCCGGCTATCCCAAAGTACATCGAGACCTGGGAAAGTCCGCACGACCCCCTGGCACAGAATTATCCCCTGCAGGTCATCACCACTCATCTGTGGCGTCGTGCCCATTCGCAGTATGATAACGTTCCCTGGCTTCGGGAGCTAGAGCCCCAGCAGGTAACATTGAACTCGGCTGACGCCGGGGCACGTGCTATCAAAGACGGCGATATGGTCAGGGTCTTTAACGACAGGGGTGCGATGATACTTCCAGCTAGAGTCACGGAGCGAATCATGCCCGGGGTGGTGGATATTCCTCAGGGTGCCTGGTACGCTCCCGACCGGAACGGGATTGACCGGGGGGGATGCGCCAACGTCCTCACCAGGGACGAACACTCGGCGGGCGGGGCGTATGCCACCAACACCTGCCTAGTCCAGATTGAGAAGGCGTGACCGGCCCGGCATACGATGGAAGTATTCCCCACCGAAGGCACCTGAGACTGCAGGCACCATAACCATAAACCTGATAAAGATTGACGGGGGAATCGCATTTTGAGATAATTACTTTCAGGCAACGGCGACAACATCGCCGCCGGCTGATGCGAAAGTGAAAACTGAGGAGGTATCGTGCATAAGTCAGACATATCAAGTTCTCTGGAAGGTCTCACCCGGGCCGTTATCGATGGGGAACTAGAGCAGACCACACAGCTAACCAAGCGGGCCCTCGATGAAGGCATTGACCCCCTGGATATTTTTCGCCGCGGTCTAATCCCGGGGATGGGGGAGGTGGGGAAAAGGATGCAGGCCGGGACGTATTACATTCCGGAGGTGCTACTCTCGGCGCGGGCGATGCGCGCCGCCTCGGCCCTGATAAAGCCGCGCCTGAGCGGGAGTCACACCCAGAAACCCCTTGGCCGGGTTATTTTTGGCACCGTTCAGGACGACCTGCATGACATTGGCAAGAACCTGGTCATCATGCTGCTGGAAGGGGCCGGCTTCCAGGTGAACGACCTGGGGACGGATGTTTCGGCGGACAGGTTCGTGGCCACGGTGCAGCAAGAAAAGCCGGACATCCTCGGCCTCTCCGCACTCTTGAGCATAACCATGGTCAGGATGAAAGACATCATTGAAGCCCTGGATAAAGCCGGCTGCCGCCAGTCGGTGAAGGTTATGGTGGGCGGCGCCCTGGTGGGCCAGCAATTTGCCGACGAGATAGGCGCCGATGGTTACGCCGTCGACGCCGGCAGCGCCGTGGAACTGGCCAAAAAGCTCCTGGACGGGGGACGACAATGAAGAACCAACCGCAGCCGGATTTCAGAAGGTTTCGCCAGGCACTGCTTCTGCAGGGAGAGCCGGACAGGGTGCCGCTGTATGAGGCCGTGGAGCGGGGGGTCATGAGCAACTGGCTGGGTAAGCCGGTGAACGACGTGGAGACCGCCGTTGAGTTCCGGGTTAAGGCCGGCTATGATTATCATTCTTACGGGGCCGACCTGTGGTATGTGCTGAAGGGTAACGTGGGGGCATCGGTCGGCACCAGCGTGAAAGACCGGCTCAGCCTCTACAAAAACGCACCCAGGGAGCGGGTCTGGGCATACGAGGGAACCGGTCTAGTTACCTCGATGAAGGACTTCGATGAGTTCCGCTGGCCCAGGGTGGAGGACATAGACCTTGGCCCATTCAGACGGATGAGGGCCTGCATGCCTCCCGGTATGAGGGTGCTTGCTTTTGTGGGCCACATCTTCACCACGGTATGGACGCTTATGGGACTGGAGGCTTTTTGCATTGCACTGGCGGATAACCCGAAACTGGTGGCCCGGATGTTCAATAAGGTGGAAAGCATCCAGTATGCAGTGCTGGATATCGTAACCAAGTTAGATGGTGTAGGTGCGGTTACCATACATGATGACCTGGCTTACACTCACGCCCTGATGATATCCCCCAAGCACCTGCGCCAGTACCTATTCCCGGTGTTTGAGCGGATGTGCGCCCTGTGCAAGAAGAGGGATATCCCGGTTATCTGCCATTCTGACGGGAACACTACTGAAGTCCTCGAAGATATCGCGGCGATTGGCTTCAACGGACTGCACCCGATTCCGCCCAACGCCATGGACATAAAGGCGGTGAAGGCGAAGGTGGGTAATAAGCTCTGCTTTCTGGGCAACATTGATGGGGATGTAATGACGCGGGGCACCCCCGAGCAGGTCGTGGCACTGGTGAAGAAGAACCTGAAGGAAATCGCCCCGGGCGGGGGCTACATCCTGGGTTCGAGCGCCGGCATTGGCGATTTCATCAGCCTGGAAAATTACAACACCATGAGGGAAACGGCCTTCAAATACGGCACCTACCCCATCCACATCGACTGAGAGTGCTGAACTAAAAGAGTCATGAAGGCGTTTTCTTACACGAAAACGCCTTCACTATTGAGTTGCGCAAATTCCTCCTGGCTCATCTTCAGCATTTCAGTAAAAACATATTGAGTATGCTCGCCCAAACCGGGGCCGGGCAGCCTGGGCTCAGCGGGGGTCAAGGCAAGTTTGAAAGGCGCCGTGTAACAGCCAAAACGCCCAATCTCCGGATATTCCAGGTACCAGTTGGCCTCTCGATGCTGCAATTGAGGGTCATCAGTCAGACCGCGGCCACTTAGTACGGCCCCCGCCGCTACCCCCCTTTTCTGAAGCAGATTCATCAGGTCCCGGGGAGAAAACCGCATTGTCCAGGAGCCTATCAGCCTGTCCAACTCTTCCTCGTTGGCCTTGCGGCCGGCAAAGGTGGCGAATTTAGGGTCATGCGTCCAGTGAGTGTCACCCATCGCCCGGCACAGGTTACGCCACTCTTCATCAGAGGTGACCGAGATAGCGCACCACCTGTCGTCACCGGAGCAGGGGTATGCGGCGTGAGGGCTGCTGCCTGGAGAACAATTGCCGCAGCGTGATGTCTCCCTTCCGTTGAGGGCGAAATCCAGGAGCAGAGGGGCCATGGTATAAGCACAAACGTCAAGTTGATTGAGGTCAATCAATTGTCCCTTCCCGGTCCGGTCGCGGTACTCCAGGGCCGCCAGCAAGCTGCCGACACCGAAGAAAGGAACCAGAATATCGCCGACCATGTAGTGGAAATTACTCGGGACCCGGTCAGGCCACCCGAACAGGTTAACCAGGCCGCTCATGCCTTCGGCAAAGGCACCGGGACCGCCGCGGTGTTTATAAGGGCCGGTCTGCCCGAACAGAGATATGCTCAGCATGATGATATCCGGCTTCACTTTGACCAGGTCCTGGTAGCCCAGACCCAGTTTATCCATCGCCCCCGGCAGCAAGTTTTCCACGACGACATCAGCCTGGGCAATCAGCCTCCTGACCAGGCCGGGCCCTTTCGAATGGCCAAGATTAACACTTACGGAATACTTATTACAATTGTAGTTGGCCCAGTAAGCACTCCGGTTCAGCCCCGGTCTGCCGTCCTTGAAAGGCGGCGCCGTCCGGTGTGAATCAGGGTGTTTGCTGCTTTCAACTTTAATGACTTCGGCGCCAAAGTCAGCGAGAAACCTGGTCAGCGTGGGGCCGGCGACAACCCAGGTAAAGTCAATAACCCTTATCCCGTCTAAGGCTCCAGCCATCTATATCACCCCCGCCTGGTTCAGAGCCAGTATCCGCTCTTTTGAGATACCAATCTCGCCATAGATTTCGTGGTTGTGTTCCCCAATCAGAGGCGCACGATGCCTGATGCCAGACTCCACCACCGAGCTTCTCAGGAAAAGCCCCGGGTAAGTTATGGACCGATTTAACTCGGGGTGCTCAATCTCTCTCCAGAACCCGCTGGCAAGCTGGGGGTTCTGCCGGAGGTCGCCCATGTTATCCACGTACCCCATGAGAATCCCCCTGGCGGCTGTCTGCTCGGCCAGCTCCTGCTTGGTCTTGGTGAGGAGGAAAACGCCAATCGGTTTTTCCAGCCGGTCAACCATTTCCTGGGACGCCTGCAGCATATCGAGGCTGTCCCAGTCGATACTGTCGAAGTATGCATCCCCAATCCCTTCCTCAGCCATCCATTGGGCCATCGCCTTGCTGGTGCGTCTGCCGGACACGCCGCCGCGAAACGGGAACATAACGTAGCCGTCCTTACAGGGCCAGATAGAACGAAATTGAAGGTCAGGCCGTCTCGCGATTCGCGGCCCCGTGCGGCGTATCTCGCCCTGTCCCATCTGTGGATATATTCTGACGGCCCCGGTAAACCAGGGCGGACTGGCCTGGGCGGACACATCAATGTGTTGCCCCTGGCCGCTTTTCAGACGGTAGTAATGGGCCACCATGGTCGCGCTGAATGCGGCAATCGAGGCGCTGATGCCAGCCAAAGGGTAATTCGGCTTGACCGGAGGACGGTCGGGGTCGCCGGTGCTATACATGAATATCCCCAGCGCCATCAGTACCAGCTCGGAGGACTTAAAATCATGGTAAGGCCCGGTCTGGCCGAAGGGGGTGAGGGAAGTGACTATTATTCGGGGGTTTACCCGGCTTAAAGCCGGATAGTCCAGTCCCAACCTGGCCATGTGGCCCGGGTGATAAGACTCGATGACGAAATCGGCACTCTTGACCAATTCCTTGAACAGCGCACGGCCGTCTTCGCTCTCCAGGTTCAGCGTGATGCCGCGCTTGCTGGCGTTCAGGACATACCACCACACGCTCTTCTCGGGATGAACGACATCTCCATAGAATGGGCCGGTATGACGGGAGGCGTCACCGCCGGGCTTCTCGATTCTTACCACATCGGCCCCCAGGTCGGCCAGAATCCGGCCGCATAGCTGGGCCTCCCCATCAGTCAGGTCCAGGACCCGGTAACTCTGAAGCATCTGTCCGCTCACCCTAAAATTTCCTGTTGGCCTTTTGGAGCCAAACTTAGTATCCTTTGTGTTTATCGATTACATTCAACAGCGGTTCACCCGTCAAATATCTTCGCAAGTTCTCGCAGAACATCTCGATGAGCCGGTGGCTTCGCCTGTCGGTGGCGCCCGCCATATGGTTGCTCATAATCACGTTTGGGAGCCGCCACAGCTCACTGTCTCTGGGCGGGGGCTCAGTCTCAAAAACATCCAGACCGGCGCCGGCGATTCGGCCCTCTTTCAGCGCCTTAATCAGGGCTGACTCGTCCACAATTTCTCCCCGTGCGATGTTAATGAAATAGGCCGTCGGCTTCATCGCCCGTATTTCCTTTTCGCCAATCATCCCTCTCGTTTCATCCGTCAACGGCGCGGCGACTACGACAAAATCGCTTTGGGAGAGCATCTGCGGAAGTTCCGACCCGGGATAAAGCTCGTCCACGCCGGAAACGTTCGACTCTCGCCGGGTGGCGGACTTCTTGGTGCCAATGACTTTCATGCCGAGGCACCTGGCCAACCGGGCCAGTTCCCCGCCGATAGCCCCCAGGCCGATGATGCTGGCTACCCTGTCGCGCAATTCTAAATTGATGTAACGCTCCCACCTCATGTCTTGCTGGTTATTCAACATGCGCTGGTTATTCTTGGCTAACATGAACATAAAAGCCAGGGCGTGCTCGGCGATGGGCACGGCGTGGACTCCTCTGGAGTTGGTGATTATTATGTCGCTCTCAAATATGCTCGGCGGCAGGTCAGTGGGGTCAATTCCGGCGCCGCCCCAGTGCAACCACTTGAGCTTTGGGGCTCGGGACGCTAAATCATCAGGCACCAGCACCTGCCCGAAGATTACCTCGGCCCGGGCAAGCAGGGTATCCATGTTTTCCTTAGTTCCGGAGCTCTGGGGCGCAAATGAAAAGCGGTCACGTCCCAGGAAAGTCCCTTTTTCCAGGAGGTCTATCCGGAAGCCTTGCCGGCCTTTTCGCCGTAGCTCGGCAATGACCTGCCCGGTCACATCCTCGACTGAAATTGTCCGGCTTACCGCGGCTATCTCTTTCAGATAATCCTGGTGCAGGTCCAGCTTTGACACAACGAGAACATGCACCTTGCCCTCACCCACTCGGGACCTCCTCTGGAATTGTGAAACCTCCGGGTTGAGTACATACGCTTACTTCTTCAGCGGAGTCATTTCCGGTCATTCCGAAAATCGCCAGTGCGCACCCGGAGATTTAGTATCCCCGTTTCTTATCTATCACGTTAAGCAACTCTTTGCCAGCCAGGAAGCGCCGCAGGTTCTCGCAGAAAAGTTCGGTCAGGGGGGTGATATGCTCCTCGCCGGTGGCGCCGGCCATATGCGGGGAGACGAGTACGTTGGGCAGCTTCCATAGTTCGCTGTCCAGAGGTAAAGGCTCAGTCTCGAAGACATCCAGGGCGGCCCCGGCGAGCCATCCTTCCTTAAGCGCTTGAATCAAAATGTTCTCCTTGACCACGGGCCCGCGGCTGACATTGATTAGATAGGCGGCGGGCTTCATTGCCTTCAACTCGGCTTCCCCGATTAGCCCCGCCGTCTCCGCCGTCAGCGGCGGGGTCAGGACAACAAAATCACATTGTGGAAGCATCTGAAGTAATTCTCCGGCGGGGAAGAGTTC
>CAZFEA010000054.1:0-13032 GCA_964518085.1 uncultured Dehalococcoidia bacterium | reverse complement strand
TTTTGCCTGTTTCTTAAATCCCCCTTAGTCCCCCTTTTTCAAAGGGGGAGACGGTATTTTCGTACCAAAGATTATGGCTGACTGCTGACCGGCAATCGCGCGGCGCTGAGGCTCGCTACCTTGCGGTTGACCGCTATGCCTTTGCCGGCGCCGCGGTAGACCAGCAAGGCGGCTATTCCCAGCAGCGGCAGGTGCCCCACCAGTTCATTGAGGCCGAAGACGGCCATGGTAGTGAGCAGCAACATCAGCAGCATCCCGGCAACAAGGCGCGTCGCTATGCCAAGGACCAGGAGCAGCCCCACCAGCAGCTCGACCACGCCCGCCAGGAAAACAAAATGGAGATTGGTGAATGGGGACAGACCCAGGGCGGCCATGAAATTGAGGTCATGACGATCGAGAAAGGTGAGCGTCAGGTCGGGACTGATCAGCTTGTTGTGAACCGTCAGGACCATCAGGGTCAGCCCGGTGCCCACCCGGATGACGGGCAGGGGCAGGTGTACCAGCGTGGCGGGATTGATCGCCAGTCGGTCGCATATGCGGCGGTCGATAGGGGCGGCGGCCATTATCCCAAAGGACCCCAGGGCCACGGCCAGGGCCAGGAACTGAAAAACATAGTCCACCATGGCGGCCGGGCCGAAGGCGATGACCGCCGCCGGCAAAGCCAGCGCGACCAGCAGAAATGCGGGTACCAGAAAGCTAAGCTGGCTGATGAGCAATAGTCCGGCTACGGCCTGTACCGCCTGCCCCGGGACCAGAAGCTCACGGCGGGGCATCACCAGTTCAGGCGCCAGGAAAACGCCCATTGAAGCGGTGGCTAACAGCATGGCGCCGGCCAGGAAGGCGACCACCCGCCACTCCACCCCCTCCGGAAGGCTCGCCCGGTAGCGGTCGAAGGACGCTTCGATTCTTCGGTACCAGTTAGAGCGGTCCACCTTGAAGGCCACCCCGATCCCCAGGAGGCAGGCGACCAATATCAAGGCGGTTATCGCATCAAAGGAAAAAGTTTCACCGGCGTGCTGGCCATGTTCGACAAACCACCGTTCGTGGGCATAGGCGGTCTTTCCCGGGACGAAGAATGATGTTATTACCGATAGAAGCAAAAAGGCTATTCTTGTTAGCATTGCCGATCTCCTTGTCCGGACAACCCGGAAGAGAATTCCTACTGTCGGGAGGAACGAGGACGGTGCCTTTCCCGGGTGAAGCATTGGGAGAGGGTAAGAACACCGTCTGATTCAATTATAGCCCGGGCGGCCGCCGGTGTCTGCCAGCAAAAACGCCTAAGTTTGTCTGACTTTCAATGGGCATCCTGTCATCATTTTCCGTAAGAACCGGTCGGTATCGATACCTACCACGGATGGATTGATAAATAAAGATTGAAGATTGCAAGATTGGCTCCTCTTTTGATAAACTCAAATAGATACCAAATTTATTCTGCTATCTACAAAGAGAGGTAAATGCCATGGGTAAAGGTGACTATCGCTGGCGCGAAGCCAAAAAGCAAAAGAAAGACGGCAAGAAGCCGGCCACGCCCAGCATACTGCCAGCGCTTCCTGAAGTAGCGGTTATCAAGACAAAAGGAAAGAAGGAAAAGCCCTTTGAAGAGGAGTAGGCCTTGACGGCCAGTTATCGCCGGTGAATGGCTCGTGGGAGGATAGGGCATTTTGGCAGTAGAAGGTCTTCACCTGATTGTTCGTGGCAGGGTGCAGGGGGTATTCTTTCGTGCCTTTGTGGTCCGTGAGGCGGAAGCGCTCGGGCTGAACGGGTTTACCCGCAATTTGCCGGATGGCGCCTCCGTAGAAGTTTACGCCGAGGGCGAAAGAGACAAGCTCGACAGGCTATTGGAGAAATGCCGCGCCGGTCCTCCCGGGGCCAGGGTGGACAGGGTCACCGAGGAGTGGACAGAGAAGACCCGGGGGTTGAAGTCGTTCGAAGTCCGCTATTGATCGGGAGAAGACAGAAGAGAGAAGACAGAAGACAGAATCTCTCCCTTCCCACCTTCAATCTTAAATCTTGAATCTTAGATCTTGAATCTTAGATCCTTTATCCGTCACTCTTTGCTCTTGCCCGCTGCCGGGCCCATCCCCAAAAACCGGTTCAGGTCCAGCAATCTCTGCAGCGATTCCGTAGAGACCGATATCGGATTGTCCGCCCGCTGTTCATTCACCTTCATCGTGATTTCTTCAGCGGTGAGGGGCTTATTCCCCGTTGAAAGGAACAGGCGAAAAATACTTTCGATCAGCGCCTGCTGGGAGTGGATAAAGTCTTTTTCTTTGCGGCAGCATTCGGTAATGAGCTTGATCAGACCCTGGGGCGTCTCTTTCTTCCCCGAAGACAACTTTTTCCGGCAGGAGGCGCAGACGCGCCGCGATGCCATGTCCACGAAGGACATCCGGTTCTGGTCAAACCAGTCCAGGTTAATCGCATAGGTCTGGTCTTGCTTGTTTTCCATGTTATCTCCTGTTCGATCCTGCAGGGGTTTGATTTATCAAACCCGATTGGGCTTGATGAATCAAGCCCCTACCCTGCATCAATCAATGCGTTCCCATTAGCCTGGCATGTGTTCCGGTTCGACTTCAGCTTCGGCTGCCTCAATTAGCCGCAGGTACTCGGTGTCCATCCCGATAGTTTCCGAGGCTTCCCCATCCACTTCGTAGGGGTCGCCGATAAATATCTTGCCCGGCTCTTCTTGGTCACACCGTGACACGTCCTCCTGGCAGACCAGTTTCTTCTGCCCCTCGATAATGCCCAGGTCGAACGGCAGGGTAAAATACAGGTCGGCAATCACCTTTTGAATGCTGAGATCATATAAAATGTTTTTGCCCTGGGCGCCCTCGGCCCGGTATTTGCTTTCCGGAAGCAAGTTCAGCAAATTGGGAATGGTGAAAGCAGGGCTGCCGCCAACGATTTTGAAGCAGCTAACGGTGATGAGATAATCACACGAAAGGATGATATTGGGAATCCAGAAAGTAGTCATGGCGAAGGGATGGGTGAGAGGATTTTCTACCTCCACACAGACCGCTGTCCTGACGTCGAGCATCAGGACCCGGGCGAAATCGTATCTCAGGGCGCGGTATATCTCGCCCATTGGTTTTGCCTGGTGGCCGCTTTCCAGGAATATGATGTCGGCATCGCTCACCCTGCGGATGCCGGACACGATGTTGGCAAGCATTTCCTTGCTGGTGCTCACGGGATATGGGGCCGGATAAGAGGCATCCGGTTTTATCAGCACCCTCCTGGCGCGTATTATCTGCGGCGGCGGTTGGAAAACAAAGCCGGCGGCGTTTATTATCATTCGCCCCTCTTTTTTCCGGCATGTTTCTTGATGTGAAGCGATACATCCCTGATCTCGCCGATGCCCTTGAGGGTTGATAGTATGGCATCCACGGTACGGTTCAAGATGCTTATCATGAAGAAATTCAAAGGCACCGGGCGGCGGTTTACGAATAGATTGACCTCCGCCTCCGCCGCCGGTTCGGCCAGGAAGTTGGCTTCGAGTAAAGCGGTCAGTTCAGATGTTTCGTCCCAGGAGAAGGTCGAGGCCCCTATGTCCAGCTCTTCGTCGGTAACCACCGCCACCAGCTCGGCGGCGGAAGACACCAGCTCGCCGCCGATCACCTTACGGTGCACTTCTATTTTCGGCACCCGGGCTTCCTTGAACCCTTCAGCCAGGATAAGATCATAGCCGGGGCCGATCCAGTACGGCAGGTCTTCAAGGTCAAGGTCCCGTTCGACGGCGCGGCGCATGAACAGGCCCATGGGAGAGCTGAGCCAGACGGCATCGGCCCCGGCCTCAGCCATACGCGAGCTATCGGACCCGGGTTTATCGATGTCCATTTCCCGGGCGGCATGCTTGACCGTGGCTATCCGGTATTCGCGCCGCTTGAGTTCGCGGACCAGCCGTTCCGCCAGTGTCGTCTTACCGCTGTTAGATTTGCCTACTATGGAAAGGACGGGTATCACTCAGCTTTGGCCATCTTTCCAGATTTAGATCCTGGACTCGTTCCAGTCCAGCATAAGGACCTTCACCAGTTCTCCCGGCTTTACCTCCGAGACCTCCTCGGGAATCACCGCCAAACCGTCGGCCAGGGCCATGGATGTCAATATGGCTGAACCCTGTTCGCCGGTCAGACGGGCGGTGTATTCGCCATTCTTTCTGTCGACTACCACACGGGCATAGACCCTTCTGCCATCGCGGTTGGCGACGCGGTCCTGCATCCGGGCCGTGATGGCGGGTTTTTCCAGGTTGGTCTTGCCCATCATTTTGAGGATCGCCGGACGGGCGAACAGCTCGAAGCTCACCATGGTGCTCACCGGATTGCCGGGAAACCCCAGGTGGGGTATCACGCGGGTCCGGGCATCCTGCTTGACATTGAAGACACCGAAAGCGATCGGCTTACCGGGCTTCATGCGCACCGTCCAGAAGGTGATCTCTCCTTCCCTTGCCAGGACATTTTTTACCATGTCATAGTCCCCGGCGGAAACGCCTCCGGAGGTCAGCAGCATGTCGGTATCCAGGCCCCGTCTGATCCTGCCGATCAGGTCCTCCACGGTATCGCGGGCAATGCCCAGCACCCGGGGCACTCCCCCGTAGCGCCTGACCTGGGAGGCGATGCTATAAGTATTGCTGTTATGGATTTTGCCCGGCGGGAGGGATTGGCCGACGTCGATGAGCTCATCCCCGGTTGCCAGTACCGCTATCACCGGGCGGCGGATCACCCTGACCGTGGCCCGCCCAACCGTGGCCAGCACCCCGATCTCTGATGGCCGGAGGGTGGTCCCTTTTTTGATCACCAGGGAACCCTTTTTGATGTCCTCGCCGGACCGCCTGATATTCAGGCCCGGCCTGGGCGCTTTGAGAATGCCGATTTCGCCGGGATGCCCGCCATTCCTGGCGCGTTCCACTTCGTCGGTGTCTTCGAACTGGACCACGGCATCGGCGCCCTCGGGAATGATTCCGCCGGTCATGATGCGCACCGCGGTTCCGGCGGCGACGGATTTGATCGGCATCGAGCCGGCGGGGACTTCCTCGATGACCCGCAGTGTCTTGGGGGAAGACGGTCCAGCCCCGGTGGTATCGGCGGCGCATACCGCGTAGCCGTCCATGGCCGAATTGTCCAGGGGTGGAATGTCATAGGGGCTGTAGATATCTTCGTCGATAACCTGGTCGAGGCATTCCAGTATCGGCTTTTCCTCGGGTTCGAGGGGAGAAACGTAGCCGAGGATCTTGTCCAGCGCTTCTTCGACGCTGATCATTTTTGGCAACATGGGTTAACTCTCAATCTCCCGGGCCAGGTCGATAGCCCGTTTCAGTTCCCCGGGCGTGTTTACGTTGAAGAAACTGAGATGGCGATGGTCAAACTGCTCTATTTCTTTCTCATCCAGGTAATAAGTCCGGGCGTATTGAAGAATATCCAGCACCTTGCTCTGGCCCCGCTGCCATACCTTTTCTATGATCGGTATGCAGCTCCTGGAATAAACGGCGTGGAGTGGCTCCACGTTCTTGCCGACCCTGGGGATGACCACGTCGTATCCCGGGCTCTGGTCGATCATGTGCCGGAGTAATTTCTCGTTCAAAAAAGGCATGTCGCTGGCTACTACAAGGTTATATTGGTGCGGAGAAAGGACCAGCCCGGTATACACACCCCCGAGGGAACCCCTTTCGGGATAGATGTCAAAGACCTTTCTAAGTTTTACCGGTGAAGGGAAGGGAGGCAAGGTTCCCCCCGGCGCCAGGACAACGATAATCTCGTCTCCAAAAGCAGCCAGGCGGTGGATGACCCTTTCTATGAGAGTTTGACCGCCGACAAGCTGGGTGGTCTTGTCCCGGCCAAATCTGGTGCTTTTACCGCCGGCCAGCACAATGGGGGCAACGAACAAGTTATTCCTTTAGGCGCCTGTTCCCCGTTCTGCCTCTGATAACAATATATTGTATCATCCCCGTCAACTACCCCAGATACGTTTTTGACAACCTCCCCATTTGGCAAAAGGGCCTCAACGTAAGAAAGAGGGGCATAGCTATCCAGGGTGTATTCACCGGCTTGAAACGCGCTATTTCCCCATCGATAGACTGGAATTGGTTAATAGATTACTGAGATTAGAGACAGATTACAGAGATTATAAATGGGGACAAGAGATTCCAATAACGATCTCTGTAATCTTTCGTTAATCTCTGAATCTATTTGTAATCTCCGAAAATGATACCTCTGCGGGCGACGCTTTTTCTGTTACACTGTGATGGTGCGCCTGACCATTGTCTATGACAACTATGTCTTCGATCCCGGCTTCCGGCCGGGGTCGGGGTTCGCCTGCACGGCAGCTACCGGTGACGGTACCTTACTTTTCGATGCCGGGGCGCATATTTCCACGCTCAGCTTCAACTTAGAAAAGGCCGGAATCGCCGCGGCGGGTATCAATGTTATTGCCATTTCCCACCTGGACTCCGACCATTACGGGGGGCTGCTCGACCTGCTGGAGAAGACCGGCCGGCCGGAAGTCTACGTCCCGGCGGTCTTCCCGTCCCGATACAAGGAGAAGATAGCCACCCGCGGCGGGCGGGTGCGGGAGGTGACCGGCCCGGTGGAGCTTTTGCCCCACGTATTCAGCACCGGCCAGGTGGGAGGCGGCATCAAGGAACAGGCCCTGGCGCTGGAGACGCCCGGAGGGATTGTCCTGGTGGTGGCCTGCGGCCATCCTTCGCTATTGAGACTCGCCGAGGCCGCCCGGGCCGCCGTGGACAGGCCGCTGCATATGATCGCCGGCGGCTTTCACCTGGGCGGAATGGAGGAGCAGGATTTAAAGCGGACCTTCGATGAACTGAGGGGACTCGGCCTGGAAAAGGTGGCCCCCGGTCATTGCAGCACCGACGCCGGAATCGCCTTTCTGCGCCGGGAGTTCGGGGATGGTTTTATGCCCAGCGGAGCCGGCAAGGTGATCGAGGTGGGATAAGGTGCAATCCGGAATACACCGGAAAGAAGTTAACCACGAATGGACACGAATGGAACACGAACCGGAGGAATAGCTCCAACCTGCTATAATGGGCAATGTTAATACAAACTCAAGACGAAAAGCGGTATTCGGGGTCGTCCGTTACCCCGAAACATTTATGCGCGTCAGGCTCAGGGACGAGCCCGAATACCCTGGGATTAAAGCGTTTGTATTAATGCCAACTGATATGGAGTACCAATGCCGAGAACAACCAGGTTGGTGACGCTGTCTCTCGACATTGTGGAGGCCCACCGGCATGGTTGACCTGACGTTTTACGGCGGCATCAATGAGATCGGCGGCAACAAGGTCCTGCTGGAGGACGGCGAAAAGCGGCTGCTACTGGACTTCGGTTTTCCTTACAAGAAACACAAGCTGTTTTACGAGGAATACCTGAAACCCCGGGGCGGCGCCGGGCTGCTGGACCCGCTGCGCATGGGCCTGCTGCCGCCGCTCGAGGGGCTTTACCGGGAAGACCTGGCCCCGCCCGGGATGTGGGATGGCTTCAAAGGCGACAAACTCTACCGCTCTGTGGACAAGCTGGACGGGGTGCTGTTATCCCATGCCCACCTGGACCATTCGGCCCACATATCCTTTCTCAGGGACGACATACCGGTCTATGCCACGGCCATGACCGCCTTTTTGACCAAAGCGATACAGGACTCGGGCAAGTCCGATTTCGACCAGCAGGTGTGCTATTTTACCGGCTATGAGCAGGGCTGCCCCACGGGCTGGAAGCAACCGTCCCTGCTTTCGACCAGCGATCCCAAACAGCAAAGGCAGTTCTGCGCCGGCGACATCGATCCGGCATCGCTGGGGTCGGAGGCGGTGAAATTCTGGGGCTCGGGGTTCTGGGAAAAGGGGCCGAAACAGAAGGACCTGGCTTCATGCCCGGTGGCGGGCCACGGTAACTGCTGTTTCAAGCTGCGGTGCTTCCCGGTAGACCATTCCATTCGCGGCGCCTGCGCCTGGGCCATCGAGACCGGCTCAGGCTGGATAGTATACAGCGGCGACCTGAGGCAGCACGGCAAACGGGGCGCCCTGACGGCCGGTTTCGTCGAGGAGGCGGCCAGGCTTCGCCCCAGGGCTTTGATCATCGAAGGCACCAACGTGGGGAGGCCGGACAACGTCTCGGAGAAGGATGTGTATCAAAACGCGGTCAAGGCGGTACGCGGGGCCGGTGGGCTGGTGATCGCCGATTTTCCGGCCCGGGACCTGGACCGGCTGGTCACCTTCTTGCAGGTGGCCAGGGATACCGGCAGGAAGCTGGTCATTTTGCCCCGGGATGCCTACATGCTCCGGACATTGCGGCTGCTGGACGCCTCGGTGCCGGTGGTGGATTCCGACCCGGACCTGTATGTCTACCAGGACACCACGGCGGCGAAATACCCGGCCACCTGGATGCGCGAGATATTCAGGGACTATTCGGCAAAAACCCTGCTGGCGGAAGATGTCCGGTCGGACCAGGACCGGTTCATCCTCTGCTTCAGCTTTTTCGATCTCAACGAGCTGCCCGGGATCGGTCCCAGACCGGGCAGCCTGTATGTGTTCAGTTCCAGCGAACCGCATGACGAGGAGCAGGAGATCGATTTTCGCCGCCTGCATAACTGGCTGAAGCATTTCGAGTTCACCGGCTTCGGGCTGCCAGTGGAAAGCGATGGCCGGTGGCGCATCCCCGAGGCGGAGAGGGGCCTCCATGCCTCGGGCCATGCCTGCGGGCCAGACCTGCTGGACATAGTGACCCGGGTCAAACCTGAAATCGTCATTCCGGTCCACAGCGAGCGTCCCGAATTCTTCGCTGAGCGCCTGAGAAACACCGGCACCAGGGTGATCCTTCCCGGCCCGGGCGCGACCGTGGCTGTTTGACGCCGTAGCCGCACGTTGTACGTGCCGGACCGTACCCGCGGGCCGCTGGCCCGCTCTTGCATTTCCGGTGATGGCCGGGGCTTCACCCTCACCCCTTCGACTTCGCTCAGGGCAAGCTCTGACCCTCTCCCGTCGAGAGAGAGGGAATTGATCCGCCACGCGGCAGCGTGCCGCTACTCATCCTGACGCCACCCGCAAGGGAGAGGGGACTATTTTTCGATGACTCCCTTCAATAATCATTTCCGGAGATGACCATGAAAGAAATATCAACGAACACCGATGAGCCGGGATCACAAGGAATGAACCAAAGGGTTGTCCCACAGGCGGGGACGCCTGTGGTACCGGCTATTTGCGGGGGAACCGGTCCGGTGCTGCCGGAAACCTGGCATTCGGCTACGGAGGTAAGAGCCGCTTTTGAAAGACATATTGCCGCTGCCAGGGCAAAACGGGCCGAGGTACTGGCCGCTTCTGGGCCGCGCACCGTGGATAACACGCTCCAGCCCTTCAACGACATGCTGGTCGAGCTCGACCGGGTCGTCCCGCTGGGTGATCTTATGTCAAATGTCCACCCCGAAAGGGATATTCGCCAGGCCTCGGAGGACAGCGTGCAGGGGGCCAGGAAATTCCTCAACGAGCTGAGGCTGGACCCCGCGCTTTACCAGGCGCTGGCCGCCGTTCCCCCGGACACCCTGGACGCTGAAGCCAGGCGATCTCAGTTCCGGCTGCTTCTCGACTACCGCCGGTCGGGTGTCGACCGCGACGAAGCCACCCGGCGCCGGCTGGCCGTTCTGTACGAAACGATGGTTGCCGCCGGCCAGGCCTTCGCCCGCAATATCCGGGAAGGCAGGCAGTTTGTCGAACTCGGCGAGGCGGACCTGACAGGTCTCCCCGAGGACTACGTGGCTTCACACCGGCCCGGTCCGGATGGGAAAATACGGGTATCCACCGACTACTCGGACTTTTTCCCTTTCCTCACCTATTCCCCCCGCGAGGACCTGCGCCGCGAGCTTTATTTCCGGTTCGACCGGCGCGCCTACCCGGCCAATGAAAAGCCGCTAAGGGAGTTGATGTCCGCGCGTCATGAATATGCCACGCTTCTCGGCTATGGTAACTGGGCGGACTACAGCGCCGAGGACAAGATGGTCAAGCAGGAGAAGGTGATTGTTGATTTCCTCGACCGGGTGGCTTCAAAGGCGCGTCCCCGTGCCGAAGACGACCTGTCCCGACTAAGAGCAAAAAAGAAACAGGACTTTCCGGCGCCGGGCGCCATCCATGAATGGGACCGGCTCTATTACGCCCGGAAGGTGCGCTCCGAGGAGTTCGATGTTGACTCCAGGGAGGTCAGGGAATACTTCGAGTTCGGCAAGGTCAAGGAAGGAATTCTCAGCCTGGCGCAGGAGCTGTTCAAGGTGAGATTCGAAAAGGTGGACAATGTCGAAGTCTGGTATGACGGCGTCGAAGCCTATGATGTGCTGGACGGCCGGCAGCTCACCGGGCGTTTTTACCTCGACCTGCATCCCAGGCCGGACAAATACAGCCACATGGCCGTGTTCCATATGCTATCGGGCCTGAAGGAGCGACAGGTGGCCGCAGCCACGCTGGTGGGCAATTTCCCCGGACAGGCGCCCGACGGAGGCCGGGCGCTGCTCGAGCACGGAGAGGTGCTGACCTTCCTCCACGAGTTCGGCCACGTGATGCACCATCTTCTCTCCGGGCAACACCGCTGGGTAGCCCTTTCCGGCTTCAATACCGAGTTCGACTTCGTCGAGACGCCGTCGCAGCTTCTCGAAGAATGGGGCTGGGATGCCGGCTCGCTGGCGGGCCTGACGCGGCACTACCAGACAGGAAAGGCGATGCCGGCTTTGCTGGTGGAAAAAATGCGCCGGGCCGAGGCCTTCGGCCGGGGCATCGACATCATGCGCCAGGTGTTCTATGCCAAACTGTCTCTGGCCTATTACAACCAGGACCCGGTGGGCATTGACCTGCTGGCCGTACTCAAACAGATAAAAGGGGAATATTCGCCTTTTCCCTATGAAGAAAACACGCACCTGTATACCAGCTTCGGTCACCTCGACGAGTATGGCTCGATGTACTACACCTATCTGTGGTCGCGGGCGCTGGCCAGGGACATCTTTACCGTTTTCCAGGCCCGGGGGATGATGGACGAGGAAACCGCCATGGCCTACCGGAAGAAAATACTGGAGCCGGGAGGGGCGGTGGATGCCGGCGAGATGGTGAGGAATTTCCTGGGCCGGGACTATTCTTTTGATGCCTTCAAGAAGTGGGTGAACGAACCGTAAGCTGGTAGGGGCTAACCATGGGGAGGCCGTGGGCCGGGCGGAGAGGCGGTTAGCCCGCTAAGTGCATTTAACCGGAGCCGGGGAAAACCCCCGTACCCGCGGGCCGCTGGCCCGCTCTCAAATTGACCAAAACCGAATTAACCGGCCGGTAGGCATTTTTGCGCGTGCTATCGTATCACCGATAGTCGGCATGGCCTGCCACAGGGCCACAGGCAGGGACGCCTGTGCCACCCGTAGCCGCGGGCCAGCGGCCCGCGGCTACGCGCCCCTACCCACAGTATTTTCCCTACGGCGCCTTCATGATCTGGCCCCGCATCTCTCCGCCGGGGCTCTGCGTGGTATGCACATTAACGTAGGCCCCGCCGGCATTCATCATGTCCACCAGGGCTCCCAGTTCCATGCCGGCGAGCAGACCGGCCAGGTTGGCCTTCGTTATGGTCCCTTCCGCCAGCACGCCGGTGAATTCCCCTTGCTTGACCGGACCGCTGAACAGCGGGACCACCACCGGACCATTGACCCCCTTCGCCGCCGCATGGATGTGGGCCGCGGTGGCATTGGTAACGTTACTCACGTTCAAAGTGAAGCTGATGGAGCCCTCGCCGACGTTGAATGTCGCGTCGCCCATGGCCACGGTATTGACCGGCGGCACTTCCTCGGCCCCTGACAGAGTGGCCTTGAACACGGTTGCCCCGACGGCGCCGCTCTGAAAGATGAGGAGGAACGCCAGCACGATTGCCCCTGCGATGGATGCCAGGACCAGTATCTTGTTCATTGATGCCTCCTTGGTGATTTATGATCCAGGTCTTGAATCCATACTAAACCATGGCCAAAGACGGGTTCAATACGTAGGGATACTGAACGCGGAAGAAGACAGAAGATAGAAGACAGAAGATAGAAGATAGAAGATAGAAGATAGTAGTCAGTAGCCAGTAGCCAGTAGCGGCACGGCGTTGCCGTGCCGTCTTAGATCTTGAATCTTAAATCTTGAATCCGTCTTGAATCCGTCTACAGCCTGAGCGTCAGGCACTTGGCGCTGCCGCCGGACTTCATGAACTCGGATAGCTCTACCATCCTTAACTTGTACCCGCGCTCGGCCAGGGGTGGTCCCAGATCGCCGCAGCCGGTGTTGGTCACCACCGTTTCGCCGACCACCACCGCGTTACATCCGAAGCGTAAGGCCGATGATTCACTGACCGCCACCAGGTCCGGCGCCGCCAGGGCCATGGCCGCCCTGGCATAGGAGTCGAACGCCCTGGGGAAATACAGGGCGGCGTTGCTGTCCAGCGGGCAGAAACAGGTGTCCAGATGATAAAACCGCGGGTCGACCAGTTCCAGGGACAGCACCCGCCGGCCGGTTATTTCGCTCAGCGCCTCGTGGGAACAGATCTCCGAGCGGTGCCGGTATCCGGCCAGGATGGTTTCACCTAGAGGCAGGGCATCCCCCATGCCCTCGAAGATACAACCGCCGCCCAGTTTGCGCAGGCGGTATCCGTGGGACTGAAACCACTGGTCGAAAAAGGGCGTTTCGCCTCGGCGTTCGTTGTATTTGAAAGAGCTGCTGACGAAGAGGTCTTCCTGGACATAACCGGCGTTGGCGGTGAAGACCAGGTCGGGTAGCCCCTTGACCGGTTCCATGAGTTCCACGGCGGCGCCCAGTTCCCCGGTGAGGACGCGGTACAGCTCCTGCCATTGCTGCCTGGCCTCGGTGGGGTCCGACTGGTTGCTCAGGCGCATCCAGGGGTTGATTTCGTATTCGATGCCGAAGTAATCGGGAGGGCACATCAAGAATTTGGACATATCAGAATAAATCCGAAATCCGAATATCTAAATCCGAAACAAGCACCCATGCCCGCTGGCGGCGGGCACCATGAAGGATGAAAATGG
>CAZFEA010000053.1:1373-13087 GCA_964518085.1 uncultured Dehalococcoidia bacterium | reverse complement strand
CCAAAAATGGTAAACAGTCCCGTCCTGGTGCTGAACCAGAACTACGAACCAATACATGTCTGCCAGGCGCGGCGGGCCATCGTCCTGGTCTTCCGGGGCAAGGCCGAAGTGCTGGAAAACGGTCGCGGCTCGGTGTATTCCGCCTACGCCACCTTCCCCCTGCCTTCGGTGATCCGTCTCGTCTACCAGGTCAGGCGCCCGCCCTACCACCGCAAGATGACCCGGCAGGAAATCTTCAGCCGCGACGGTTTCGTCTGCCAGTATTGCGGAAAGCAGACCCGCGACCTGACCATTGACCATGTCGTCCCCCGCCACCGCGGCGGACAACACCACTGGCTCAATGTGGTCAGCGCCTGCCCGGCGTGCAACCGGCGCAAGGCGGGGTTTACCCCGGCCGAAGCGGGAATGAAGCTGATGCGCCAGCCCTATGCCCCCCCGGTATCCGGGTTATATATTCCCAGCCACTATCTCAGGGGGCATCAGGACTGGAAGAATTTCCTGCTCCATTACCATTCCTCTTAGGCCGCTTCCTGTTGCCCCGGGCAGGCTCCCCGGCGTTGATCTCGGCCACCGGCAGCTCCACGATCGCCTTGCTCTCCAGCTCCACCAGCACCGTGTCCTTTAACGGGTTGGCCATCACCACGCTGGCCTCGCCCATGGCCGTGTCCACCTTCTGCCCCGGCGCCGGCAGCTTTTCCTTCATCTCCCGGTATTGCTTCTCTTCGTAGGCCAGGCAGCAAAGCAAGCGCCCGCAGATCCCGGATATCTTCATCGGGTTCAGGGGCAGGTCCTGCTCCTTGGCCATCCTGATGGAAATGGGGTCGAACTCGGTCAGGTGGGTGGCGCAACACAGGCTGCGCCCGCAGCGTCCCAGGCCGCCCAGCAGCTTGGTCTCATCCCGCGGCCCGACCTGGCGCAGCTCCACCCGGGTCCGGAATGCCCCGGTCAATTCCTTGACCAGTTCCCGGAAGTCGATCCGCTGGTCGGCGCTGAAGTAGAAGGTGAGCCGGGTGCCATCCAGGTTCTGCTCGCAGGAAAGCAGCTTCATGGGCAACTGGTGTCTGGCGATGTGCTCCCGGCATCGGGCCATGGCCTCTCCATGCCGGCAGCTATGCTCATTGACTTTTCTGAGGTCGGCCTCTTCCGCCTTGCGGATTATGGGTTTGAGCGGCTCGGCCGGTTGACCCCCGGGCGCCTCCCTGGGGCCACGGACCACTATCCCCACCTCCATCCCCCGCGCCGTCTCCACCACCACCGCTTCTCCGGTATCTACGGCAATGCCGGCGGGGTCAAAATGGTACACCTTTCCCGCCCTTTTGAAGCGTACGCCGATAATTTCAGGCATGATATCCGTGGAAGGAAGATTCAAGACTTAAGATTCAAGCTTCTGTCTTCTATCTTCTTCCCTTTCTCCTTTCGTTTTCACTGAGTGGGGCGCCCCGGCATCTCCAGCATCAGCACCTCGAGCGCCAGCCGGGGATTGACGTTTTGTTCCAGCCGCCGGCGGGCCTCCCGCAGGCTGACTATGGCGCGGCGTATTTCTTCGAGGGCATAGACCCCGGCGCCCTCCTGCAGCCGGCCCACGCGGTCGGCATTGGTGGCCAACTGCCCGGCCCCGTTCTTCACCAGGAGCAGGTCGCGCCACCAGTTCTGCCATAACTCGAGGCCGGCCTCCACTTTTTCCCTCTGCTTTTGAAACCGCGCCGCCATACGGCCGGCGGCGGCGAAGCGCTGCTCCAGCCCGGCATGTTCCAGGGAAAGCAACGGCTCCAGCTCCTGGGACCGCTGGTCCAGGATGGAGCTATCGGCGGCCGCCGCCAGGGCCCATCCCGGGCAGCCGCGGGAAAGACGGGCCAGCACCGCGGCCTTCTCGGGGGCGATGCCGCGCTGCCGCAGGGCAGCCTCCAGCTCTGCGGCGGGAAGCGGCAGCATCTCGATACGCTGGCAGCGCGAGACCACCGTGGGCAAAAGGCGGTCCTCCCTGGCGCTGAGGAGCACCAGGATCACCCCGGACGGGGGTTCTTCGAGGGTCTTGAGCAGGCAGTTGGCCGCAGCCGAGGAAAGGTGCTCGGCGCCGTCAATGATAAACAGCTTGCGCCGGCCTTCAAAGGGCGGCAGGCTGGCGTCGTTCTGGAGTTGCTTGATGTCATCGATGCCCACCTCCTTGCGGGCGGTGCCATCCTGGTTCCTGGGAATGGTGGCCAGGGAGATGGTGCGGACATCGCAATGCTTGCCGCCGGCGATGCGCCGGCAGGACCGGCACTGCCCGCAGGGCGGCTCGGCGGCAGGGCAGTTGACCGCCATGGCCAGCTCCAGGGCCAGGGTCATCTTGCCGACGCCGGGCGGCCCGACCAGGAGATAGGCGTGGGCCAGGTTGCCCCGGCGCCGCGCCCCCTCCAGCAAAGTTATGGCCTTGTCATGGCCGACCAGGTTACGATTCAAGATTTAAGATCTAAGATTCAAGAACAATTGGAAGATTGAAAGATTGAAAGATTGGAAGATTCCCCGCCCCAATGTTTCAATTTTCCAATTTTTCAATCTTTCAATCTGTTCCATCGTCCGGCACGCTATCGCGTGCCGCCGCACGTGCAACGTGCAGCTACTGACTACTGTCTACTGTCTACTGCTACTGCCATTATACTAAATCGCAGCGCATCAGGTCTTCGAAGCTCTCCCGGCGGCGGATGGTCCGGCTCCGGCCTGCCTCCACCAGCACTACCGGAGGCTTCAGCGACGAGTTGTAATTGCTGGCCATGGACAGGCAGTAGGCGCCGGCGGCGGGCATGGCCAGGATATCCCCGGCCTGAAGCTCCGGCAACTCGATGTCGGTGAGCAGGATGTCACCCGATTCGCAGAACTTGCCGGCCACGGTCACCGTCCGGCTGGCAGGCGCCTGCGGCCGGTTGGCCACCATGGCCTCGTATTTGGCGCCGTAGATCGCCGGCCGGATATTGTCCGCCATGCCGCCATCGACGCTCACATAGGTCCGCACCCCGGGTATGGTCTTGACCGCGCCCACGGTGTAGAAGGAAACCCCGGCCCGGCCCACAGTGGACCGTCCCGGCTCGATCACCAGCCCCGGCAGCGGCAGCCCGAGACGCCGGCAGCCTTCCCTAACCCCCCTGGTGATGGCCTCGGCATAGTCGGCCACCGGCGGCGCCGGCTTCTCTCGAAGGTAGGTCACGGCAAAACCGCCGCCGACGCTGATCTCTTCCAGCACGAACCCGTGGCGCTCCCTCATCTGCGCGGCGAACTCCAGTACCACCGGTATCGCCTTTTCATAAGGCTCCATCTCGAAGATGGGTGAACCCAGGTGGAAGTGAAGGCCCGCCAGGTGCAACCACCCGCTTCCGGACAGCCGGGCCACCGCCTCCGCCGCATGGCCGCCGACCAGCGAAAAACCGAACTTGCTGTCCACGATACCGGTGGTGGTGAACTTATGGGTGTGGGGGTCGATTCCCGGCGTCAGCCGGAACAACACCCTCTGCCGGCGTCCCGCCCGGCCGGCCAGTTGCTCCAGCATCTCAAGCTCATGGAAATTGTCCAGCACCACGCAGCCGGTGTCCGCGGCCAGGGCCTGCTCCAGCTCCTCCCGGGACTTGTTGTTGCCATGGAAATACAGCCGGTCGCCGGGAACGCCGGCGGCAGTGACGATGCTCAGCTCGCCTCCCGAAACCACGTCGAAGCCCATGCCCTCCCCGGCCAGGAGCGTGGCCAGGGGCCGGTTGATAAAGGCCTTGCAGGCATAGATTACCCTGGTCCCCGGATACCGGCGGCCGAACTCGGCGGTGAAGGCGCGGCACTGCCCCCGCAGGGTGGCGGCGTCAAACAGGTAGTAAGGCGTCCCCACCGACCGCGCCAGCTCGACGGTATCCACGCCGCCAACGAACAGGCGGCCGTGGCGGATTTCCGCCGTCTGGGGGAAGATGCTCAACAGAGATACGGTTGACAAGTGTCAGACCCTCCTCAAGGGAAAAATCCAAATTCCAAGTACCAAATTACCAATAATATCAAAAATCAAAATCTAAAGTGCAATTCGTGGTTAATCCAGAAGGAACCCGGCCGGCGCATTAATTTTGCATTTTGATCTGTTATTTTGCATTTTGCATTTTGATTTCTTATTTCTCGGCAGTCCACCGGCTTCCGTGGTATGCCGCCCTCCCTTCCCTCTTCAGCTTAATCAGGTGGGAAAGCAATTGCCCCCGGGCCATGGCCTCCAGGCGGGAGTCCAGCTCGGGATAGATCTCCCGCACCAGTTCCCCGGTGGTCATCGCTCGCTGCGCCAGCAATGCCGCCACCTGGGCTTCCCTTTCCAGCCGGTGCTGGATCAACTCCGGTATCTTCAGCCGGGGGTTGACAATCGGCGGCCCGTGCCCGGGCAGCACCGTCGTCAGATCGAAGTCCATCAGCAGCCGCAGGGAATTGAGGTAATCCGACATATCCCCCAGCGGCGGTATGACCACAGTGGTGCCACGCCCCGGCACGTGGTCTCCGGAAAACAGGGCCCGCTGCCCGGGCAAGAGATAACAGACATGGCCGGGGCAATGGCCCGGGGTGTGGATCACCCTGATCATGGTGTCCCCCAGGGGAAGCAAATCGCCACCGGTCACCAGGCGAAAGGGCGCCCCGGACAGGGCCTTTCTCAGCCGCGGCTCCTCCGACCAGTGGGCGGCCACTTCTCCACCCAGGGCGCCGGCCAGAAAAGAGGCGCCGCCCAGGTGATCGGGATGACCGTGGGTGATGAGAATGTACTTCAGGCCTCCCTTGATCCGGCCGCGCAGGTAGTCCAGCCATCGCTCCAGCAGCGACCGGTCGGCCAGGCCCGAGTCTACCAGGACCGGCTCGGCCCCGGCGATCAAGTAGGCATTGGGGGCATAAACGCCGGTGAAGGCGCCGGGACCGCCGGGCAGCAGATGGACTCCGGGAACAATCTCAGTCAAAGACAAACAGCTCGATTCAAGATTCAAGATTCAAGATTTAAGATTCAACACAGGCGTTAGGCATTAGGCGTTAGGCGTCAGGGTATAGGACCAGGTCCAGGGGCGGTCCTTCTTAAATCTTAAATCTTAACTCTTGAATCTTGAATCTGCCTGTTACCTGTTGCCCGTTGCCTTTTCCCTTTTCCCTTTTCCCTTTTTCGATTGACACCCCTGTCCCGGTGTGCCTAAAATAGCCTGACACAATCCCTATTTTATCATTTTGAAGGAACCCGATGCACCAGAAAACTACCCTGGACAATGGACTGAGGATCGTTACCGCGCCGTTGCCTCACGCGCATTCCATATCGGTAGTCTTTTTTCTGGCCGGGGGCTCGCGCTACGAAACGCCGGACGAGGCCGGGTTATCCCATTTCGCCGAGCACCTGTGTTTCAAGGGCACCCCCCGGCGTCCTACCGCCAAGGACATCTCGGAGGCCATCGAAGGCCTCGGCGGCATACTTAACGGCGGCACCGACAAGGAAGCCACCGTCTACTGGACCAAGGTGGCCCGGCAGCATTTTCTTCATTCCCTGGATGTGCTCAGCGACATGCTGCGCCATTCCCTGCTCGAACCTTCCGAAATCGAGAAGGAGCGCCTGGTGATCACCGAGGAGATCAACATGAGCCGGGACTCCCCCGCCTTCCGGGTGGACCTCCTCAGCGATGAGGTCCTGTGGCCCGACCATCCCCTGGGCCGGGATGTGGCCGGGACCAAGGAGACGGTCTCCAGGATCGGCCAGCCCGAACTCAGGGCGTTCATCGACCGTCAGTACCTGCCCAACTCCACCGTGGTGGGCGTCGCCGGGGCTATTGAACACGACGAGGTGGTATCGGCCATCCAGCGGTGGTTTCATGACTGGACGGCCCGGCCGGCGCCCCGGTTTTCCCCGGCGCCGGACAGTCAGGCGGCGCCGCGCCTCAAGGCCGAATACAAGGATACGGAGCAGGCCCACCTGTGCCTGGCGCTGCCGGGATTACCCCTGCTCCATCCCGATCGCTATGCCCTGGACCTGCTCAGCGTGGTGCTGGGGGAAGGCATGAGCAGCCGTCTCTTCCAGGAGATAAGGGAAAAGCAGGGCCTGGCCTATGACATCCACAGCTATGTGAGCTACTTCCAGGACACCGGCGCCGTCGCCATCGGCGCCGGGGTCGACCCCCGTAAGCTGCCGCGCACGGTCAAGGCCATACTGGAAGAACTATGGCGCCTGAAAGAAACGGTTCCCGAGGACGAGTTGAAGAAGGCCCGGGAAATGACCAAGGGCCGCATGCTGCTGCGGCTGGAGGACTCGCGCAGCGTGGCCGGCTGGCTGGCCGGTCAGGAGCTGCTGTGCAAAGGCATCAAGACCATCGATGAAGTGATGGCCTCCCTGGACGCGGTGACCGCCGCCGACCTGCAGAGGGTGGCCGACGGGCTGTTGCTGACCGAAAAGCTCAACCTGGCGGTGGTGGGTCCGGTGAAGGACGAAGACGGGCTGCACAGGCTGCTGAGATTCGAATAGGGAGTAGCGGCACGCTGCCGCGTGCCGGAAGACAGAAGACAGAAGTCAGTAGTCAGTAGTCAGTAGCCGCATGCTGCGCATGCCGGATAGTCCGAGCGACGGTTCTCGATCGGTCAGTTGGCCAGACCGGCAGGTAACGATCGGTGATGAAAGCCGGGCGTAACCGCCCCGAAGGAAACGCAAGGATGAACTATTGGTTAACGGTAAATGACCCGGGACAACAACCTGACGGAGGTGTATGGTTTCGCACCGATGAGCGCACCAAAAGGGACAAGGCTGAATCCGCTGCCATGGAAGTGGCCGAAAAGATGGCTCCCAACGATCTTGTGTTTGTCTACGAACTGAAATGCGACCGTAGGCGGAAGATCAGAAACGGAGCAATGGAGGTCGTAGCCGCGCTGACAGTCGAAAAAAAAGTTGAGCCAAAGTATCAGACCGGCGACAAACTTATTCGCGTGGCCCGCACAAGACGTGTCGCTCGCCTCATCAATTGTAAGGCGGATGCAGTAATACGGATATCGGGTAACGAACAATTCGGTGGTCGGGCCCCCTTGAAGTTTGGTATTGGTAACGGTAATATTCTTCGTCTTGATAGAGGGCAAGCGTGCGGTTTTGCGCAATATTGCGATCCCTCAGACCAGGTAAAGATACAGAGGTATTTCCCGCTTCAAAAAAGAAAGAGCGACGAGTCTGATAATGCCAAATACCAGGAAAATGCTCGCCGGGACAAGCCTCGTGAAGATAATGAGGGTCCTCTGCAACCGGAATACACCACAGCGGCCGGCCATAAAAAGGTCAAGCTCGACCCAGCCAAGGGGGCGCAAAGGTTGAAACTGGCTTCCTACAAGTGCGAATTCGATCCCACCCATCTGACGTTCAAGACTCCTTCCGGTCACCCCTTCATGGAACTTCACCATCTGGTACCCTTGCAGGAACAGCCACAGTTTAGAAACAGTTTAGACCGGGTGGCCAATATCCTTTGTCTGTGTCCCAACTGCCACCGCTGGCTCCATCACGGAACCTTTAATAAAAAGATGAGCAAGAAACTACAGGACATCTTCAAAAAGCGAAGACAAGATATGCAGCAGGCCGGCATTTCGCTCGACGAAACCAAATTATGGGGTTACTATCAATAATCAGCTACTATCAATAACCCAACAGCCCCAGCCCGATCAATGAAAAACTCAACGAACAGCGATACGAAAAGGCCCGGAGGCGCATGCGCCTCCGGGCCTTTTGACTGCGCTGACAGTATCCAGCGCCAGAGCCGGAGCCGGGGCTTCTGACTTCTGTCTTCTGACTTCTGTCTTCTGCCCCGGCACGCGGCCGCGTGCCGCTACTGGCTACTGTCTACTGTCTACTGACTACTTAGTACTCGGGCGGCATCGCCGGAGGCATGGCCTTTTCCTTCTCCGGGATGTCGGTGACCAGGGTCTCGGTGGTCAGGATCATGGAAGCGATGCTGGCCGCGTTCTGCAGGGCGGCCCGGGTTACCTTGACCGGGTCGATGATGCCCTTCTTGACCATGTCCCCGTAGTCATCGGCGGCGGCATCGTAGCCGAAGCCGACACCGCCCTTCTTGACGGCGTCGACCACTACCGAACCTTCCTTGCCGGCATTGATGGCGATCCAGCGCAGGGGTTCCTCGACCGCCTTCCGGAGGATGGCCACCCCGGTATTCTCGTCGCCTTCGGCGACAACCTTGTCCAGCACCGGCAAGGCATTGAGAATGGCCACGCCGCCGCCGGGAAGAATACCCTCTTCTACGGCAGCCCTGGTGGCCGACAAGGCGTCCTCCACCCGGTGCTTCTTTTCCTTGAGCTCTACTTCGGTGGCCGCGCCAACCTTGAGCACGGCTACACCGCCGGCCAGCTTGGCCAGCCTTTCCTGGAGCTTTTCCCGGTCGAAGTCGGAGGTGGTCTCGTCGATCTGGGCCTTTATCTGCTTTATCCGGGCGCGGATGTCGTTTTCGGCGCCCTTTCCTTCGATGACCGTGGTATTGTCCTTGTCGGCGGTGACGCGGCGGGCGCGGCCGAGGTCATTGACGGTCACTGAGTCCAGCTTCCGTCCGATCTCCTCCGAGATGACCTTGCCGCCGGTGAGGATGGCAATGTCCTCGAGCATGGCCTTGCGGCGGTCGCCGAACCCGGGCGCCTTGACCGCCAGGCAGTTGATGGTGCCTCGGAGTTTGTTGACCACCAGGGTGGCCAGGGCCTCGCCCTCGATGTCCTCGCCGACGATCACCAGGTTCTTGCTTACCTGGAGGATCTTTTCCAGGGCCGGCAACAGCTCGGAAACGGCGGATATCTTTTTGTCAGTAATGAGAATGTAGGGATCGTCGATCACCGTTTCCATGCGCTCGGCGTTAGTGACGAAGTAGGGGCTGATATACCCGCGGTCGAACTCCATGCCTTCGACATACTCGGTCTCGAACTTGATGCCCTTGGACTCTTCCACGGTGATGACGCCGTCTTTGCCCACCTTGTCCATGACCTCGGCGATAAGGTCGCCGATTTCCTTGTCGGCGGCGGAGATGGAGGCCACCTGGGCGATCTGGCTCTTGTCGGTGACCGGGGTGGCCCGTTTCTTGAGCTCCTCCACCAGGGCGGCGGTGGCCTTCTCGATGCCCCGCTTGATGGCCATGGGATTGGCGCCGGCGGTGACGTTCTTGAAGCCCTCATTGATGATCGCCTGGGCGAGCACGGTGGCGGTGGTGGTGCCGTCGCCGGCCACGTCGTTAGTCTTGCTGGCCGCTTCCTTGACCAGCTGGGCGCCCATGTTCTCGAAGGGGTCCTGCAGCTCGATGTCCTTGGCGATGGTGACGCCATCGTTGATAACCGTGGGGGGACCGAATTTCTTGTCAAGTACCACGCTGCGCCCCTTGGGTCCCAGGGTGACCTTGACCGCCTCGGCCAGGGCGTCCACCCCCTTTTTAAGGCGGCGCCGCGCCTCTTCGGCATACACAATTTGCTTGGGCATAACGGATTACCTCCTTAGTTCAACTTTCTAGCTTACGGCCGCTTGGCCAGGATGTCGCTCTCGCGGAGGATGATGTATTCATCTCCGTCGAGCTTGATCTCGGTGCCGGCATATTTGGCATAGATGACCTTGTCACCGACCTTTACCTCCAGGGCGATGCGCTTCCCGCTGTCGTCAATGCGCCCGGTCCCGGCGGCTACTACTTCCCCTTCCTGGGGCTTTTCCTTGGCGGTATCAGGCAAAATGATCCCGCTTTTGGTCATTTCTTCTTTGGGCAGCGGTTTGACGACTACCCGGTCGGCAAGTGGCTGTATCTTTACTGCCATAGCCAAAAACCCTCCTTTTTTTGAATCTTGCTATTTTACCAAATTTTTTAGCAGTCGACCAGCCCGACTGCTAATTCCCTAAAAATATTAACCCAGGCGCGGCCAAGAATCAAGGGTCAGCATTCGAAAAATAGGCAGTAGACAGTAGCGGCACGCTGCGGCGTGCCGGAAGACAGAAGATAGAAGTCAGAAGCCCCGCCTCCGAGTCTGGCGCTGGATACTCAGCGGTACCAGGTAGAGCTGCTGTCTGCTGACCATATTGACAATTACACGTTACCGTGTAGAATGATGAAAGAAGGGGAAACTCCATGACGGCAACGAACCCGGGGAACCCAAACAACTCAACGAACCCAAAGAACTCAGGGAATCCAAGGAACCAAACAGCTTCCTGGAACAGCGCCCGGATCCGCGCCCTGCGGAACAAACTGGGCCTCTCGCAGCGGCAGATGGCGGATATGCTGGGCACCAGGCAGCAAACCATCAGTGAATGGGAGACCGGGATGTACCAGCCCAGGGGGGCTTCGGCCAGGTTGCTGGGTATGGTAGCTGAAAAGGCCGGCTTTGAGTACCGGGCCGGTAGTGATTAGCGATTAGCGATTGGCGATTAGAGGAATTCCAATTTGAGCAAGGCTGAATTCCCGGAAAAGGTCCTGGCCCGCGCCTGGCGCTGTCTCCGGGTGGATCCATCCCCGTCGCCGCCCGCGCCGGGTTTGCAGGTCATTTTCCCCGGCAAGCCCAACGACGGCGCCGGGCCTGACTTCCTGGGAGCGATGGTGGCCACCGGTGGCGGCCAGGTGGTCACCGGCGATGCCGAGGTTGACCTGCGCCCCGAGTTGTGGCGCCATCACGGGCATCACCGGAACCCGCTCTACCGCGACGTGTCTTTCCAGGTAGTGCTGGAGGGCAGCCGGGCGCCGCTGGCGCCCGGCTGCCCCACCGTGATTGCGGTAAGACCGGATTTGCCCCCTGGAAACGGCGCCGTCCCGCCAGCGCCGTGTCCCGCGGTGACCGCCTGCAGGCCGGAAGCCCTGGCCCGGTTGATCGCCTGGGCGGGGGAGGTCCGTTTCCGCGCCAAGGCGGAGGCCTTCACCCGGGCGATTACCCGGGGGTCGCCCGGCCAGGCCCTGTACCGGGGTCTCATGGAATCCCTGGGCTACAGCCATAACCAGGCCCCGTTCCAGCGGCTGGCCGTCCAGCTGCCGCTGCGGCGGCTGGAGCGGCTGTCGGTCCGGGCGATGTCCTTCCAGGCCCTGCTGCTGGGCTCCGCAGGGCTACTGCCCGGCCAGGCGGCCCGGGGCGCTGGCCTGGCCATTCCCGGCGGTGTTTCGGACCCTGAGGTAGCCCGGATGGAAAAGGAATGGCGGGAATGGCGCCTGCCAGCCCTGATGGGCCGCAACCAGTGGCGCTTTTTTAAGGTGCGCCCGGCCAATTCGCCGCCGCGGCGCCTGGCGGCAGCGGCCTACCTGCTGCGGGCAAACTGGTTGCCCGATCCGGCAAACCGGATGATAGCCCTGCTGGAAACACCGGCAGCCCTGGAAAAAAGCCTGGGCGTGCCGTCGTACGGCTACTGGAAGACACATATGGACTTTGGCATCCCGGCCCCCGGCGCCGCCTCGCTGCTGGGCGGAGACCGCCGGGCGGACATGATCATCAACATTGTCCTCCCCTTTTTCTATGCCTGGGGCAGCCTCCAGGGCTGGAGGCGGCTGCGTTCCCTGGCGCTGGAGCTGTACAGCGCCTGGGCCGGCGGCGGGGATAATCTGCGGTTGCGATTCATGAGGTCCCGGCTGCCCGGGATGCAACTGGACAGTAAGGCCCGCCAGCAGCAGGGGTTGCTCCACATTTTCCACAGCTACTGTCGGAACGGGCAATGCCGTCTCTGCCCGCTGCTGCGCGGCGCCCGGCTGGGGGGAGTAGCCAGTAGACAGTAG